>CANOKG010000001.1 GCA_947566655.1 uncultured Muribaculaceae bacterium
GGCATCAGCAATCGCTAGTGATGTGTGGGTGTAGGCTCCGGCATTAAGAACGATACCTGTCACGTCGGGCGAAAAGCCCCACTCGTGGAGCATATCGATAATTTCACCTTCATGATTGGACTGCATTCGCGAAATCGACACCTCAGGCATCGACTCAGCAAGTTCATCGATATATTCATCGAGCGAACGGCTTCCATACACTTCGGGTTCACGACGACCCACCAAGTTTAAGTTAGGCCCATTGATTATCAATATATTCGGCTTCATAGCTTACTGTAAAAACAAATGAGATAAATTTTATTGGAATTGAATCAGTGTTTCAATTCCACCTTTTGGGTCGGAGGCAGTTGTTCATTGCGCTCGTTCACGGCATCCACCACTTCGTGAGCCAGGTGAATGAAAGCATGGGAAACCATAGTATCACCCAAAGCCACGGGGGCACCATCATCGCCGTGCTCACATATCGAGCCCACCACCGGTATCTGAGCCAACAGTTTCACTCCAAGCTCTTTGGCCAAATTCACACCACCTTCATTACCAAAAATATAATAACGCTCATCGGGATGCTTCTCGGGGGTAAACCAAGACATGTTTTCGACCAATCCCAATATAGGGACATTGACCTTATCACCCATAAACATAGCCACGCCCTTACGGGCATCGGCAAGCGCTACCTGCTGGGGAGTGGTCACAATCACCACGCCTGTTATAGCCAGTGTCTGGACCAGCGTAAGGTGAATATCGCTCGTTCCGGGAGGCATATCAATAAGGAAATAGTCGAGTTCGCCCCAATCTGCATCAGTTATCAGTTGTTTCAACGCATTGGAAGCCATACCTCCGCGCCACAAAACGGGCGCATTCTTGTCTACAAGAAAACCTATTGACAACAACTTCACGCCATAACGCTCTGCCGGAATGATAAGCTCCCTCCCGTCAACATGGTGCATATACAGCTCCTCGTTTTCAACGCCGAACATCTTGGGCATCGACGGACCGAAAATATCGGCATCAAGCAAGCCCACTTTATATCCTTCGCGGGCCAAAGCCACGGCCAAGTTAGAGGCAACAGTCGATTTACCAACACCTCCTTTACCCGATGAGACACCGATGATGTTCCTCACTCCTTTAAGCGGACGCTCGGCCGGCTGCGGTGCCAATGTGCGGGTTTTCACGTTGATATTTCCCTTGATTTGCACTTCAGGGCTGATGTAGGTATTGATTGCCGCCTCAGCGGCTTTCACTATAGACTTGATAAACGGATCGGTAGGACGATCGAAGATAAGCGAGAATGACACTTTATCTCCATCGATTCTGATATCATCCTCTACCATGCCGGCTTCCACGATATTCTTGCCGCTGGCCGGATAGCGTACATTGCTCAGTGCATCGAGTATAAGTTTAGGGTAAAGTCGTTGTTCCATAGAGTATATATAGAGTATATATTGAACTGATTTAAACTTTATATAAAATGTTAAATACTGAACTGATGGCTGACTTGTTTTCAATAAAAGTTTAAATCAGTTCATTTTGTCGCGAAGTTACTCATTTACCATGTAATTACAAAACGTCTTCCACTACCTCAACCTTCATCAATGTTAATTATAGTTGATTTTTCAACTGAATATCAATCAAAACGTATTTCATTATTGTTACATTATTGTAACATGAATTAAAGACTCGTTACTCTTACTTTTATCAACTATTTATTAATCTACGTTATGAAACGCATATTCGTCACTATAATATTATCTACACTGCTTTACTTCCCTGAGGTCAAAGCACAGGAATTTGTCGATGACATCGATGACGCCATACGTGATGAACTTATCGACGAACAAGACTATGAAACCGACTCGATAGATGGCAACTATAAATTTGTAATGACACAAACACTCTCCAAGGCAAAACCTCTGAAGCGCCCATGCATCTACGACATGCCCTACTCTATCTCGGCCAACTACCCCAACTATAGACGGTTGGCAGCTAACACCGGAGTACTGATTGCAGGTGGACTTACAACGCTCGTCATACTTGACCTGCTACCCGAGAATGCCACCAATTGGAACAAGAAGGAAGAGACCGAAGTTCCGATGGCCGAACGCTACTACAACAACGTAATGAATGGCCCTCATTGGGATCATGACAACCCTATATTCAACTACGTTCTGCACCCGTATGCCGGCGCCGCCTACTATATGAGCGCCCGCTCACAAGGGTTTAACATGTGGTATTCGGCCCTTTACAGTTTTGCTGTCTCCACAATTTTCTGGGAATATGGCATCGAAGCTTTTATGGAAATCCCTTCGATACAGGATTTGTTCGTTACACCGTTGGGAGGATGGCTCATTGGCGAATTTTTTTACAAAGCCAAACGATACATTGTAGAACATGATTACCGGCTATGGGGATCCAAGGCATGTGGATATATCGCAGCTTTCCTGCTTGATCCTGTCAACGAATGCTTAGGCTACTTCCGTGGCAACGAAGCTCATGGATGGAGCAAACGTCATAATGTGGAGATAAACTCTCAGTTCAGCCTCGCACCCGACGTGTTCGGTGGCCAAGCCCCGACACTGTCAGTATCGCTGACTTTTTAAGCTCAATCGGCAGCAATCGTTGAGAATCGCCTGATTCGATAACCGGTCCACGCCATTGCGAGCGACATAAGCGGACTGAGAATATTAAAAAAGCAGAACGGCAAATAAACAAGGGTTGACACTCCTAACACAGCCGAGTGGGTCACACCACACGAGTTCCACGGAATAAGAACCGAAGAGACCGAAACCGAATCTTCAAGCGAACAGCTCAACAATCGTCCTTCAAGGCGATTGCGGTTATAGATTTTACGAAACAGATTGCCTCCTATAATAATTGACAGGTATTGGTCAGCTGTACAACTGTTAAGAAACAACCCGCTTGCAACAGTAGCACCAACAATAGAACGCGGCCCGTCAAGACGACGGGTGAACGATTCAGTAATAGTTGTAAGCATACCGGTTCCCATCAAAGCTCCACCAAAAATCATTGCCGCGGCCACAAGCTTTACCGTGGGAATCATCCCGGCCATTCCACCGGTCGACACGAGAGAATCGAGCAATTCATTACCTGTAGACAGAGATGTATCAAACAAGATCACATTAGCTGCGATGCCACCGTAGGAATGCCCACCGGCAAGAAATCCTCCTACGACACCGGGTTGAAAGGCAAACATCGCACCTAAACCCGACAACGCGCTTATTGTCAATACCAAATTAGTATTAAACCTCATAAAAATAGCAGCTACAGTCAATGCAGGTACTAAAAGCAACCAGGGAGTAAGATTAAATGCCGACTGCAATGACAACTCCATTGCTTCAGAATTAGCCTCACCGCTAAGATCAGTCATTGCCCCGGCAATCATAAAAGCAACCAGCGCGATTGACATTGCAGGCACAGAGGTTATCATAAGATAGCGAATGTGAGTGAACAACCTCACTCCTGTCGACGATGAAGCCAAAACAGTAGTGTCGCTAAGAGGAGAAACCTTATCGCCAAAGTAAGCGCCCGATATGATCGCTCCGGCAATCCACCCCTCGTTGTATCCCATGACAGTACCTATGCCCATGAAAGCCACTCCAATTGTAGCTATGGTCGTCCAGGAGCTCCCGGTAAGAACCGAAATAACCGAACAAGTCGCACAAGTTATAAACAGGAACATTGTAGGGTTAAGCACTTGCAACCCATAGTTTATCATCAGTGGCACAGTTCCACTCAGCATCCATGTAGCCGATACCGCACCTATCAGCAGCAACACCGGAAACGAGGGAAATATCTGCGATACACTCTTATATAGGCCTATCTTTAAAGCCTTAAAACGCCGCCGGTAACCCAGAACAGCTATTATATAAGCTACCGCCGCCGAGCCCAACAGAACTGTAGCGCTCCAGTCCTGAACAGCATGAGCACCCTCCACCGCGATCAAGGCTATAAGCGATGTAAGCAACAATACTATCGGAATCAGAGCCACCCATAGTGGCATTTTCTTAGAGCTACCCATTAAAATTTAACCAAATCAGTTCTAAAACAAAGAGGGGCATTTATCACAAACGCCCCTCCTCTCTTATGAAAATTCTAGTAAAAATATATTAAGTACTTAATATTCCGGAAAATTAGTCCTGAAAAAACTTCTGGACTTTGTTATCAACCTTCGCATTGGAACGGATAATTTCTGACCAATTGCGAAGCAGAACCTGAGCGCCCTGAGTCTGTTGGAAATAACTTGCATCGTTAACAGAGTCAAATTCGCGGGCAGGAGCATTCTGGTTAATTCCCTCAATTACCACCACCGAGTAATCGGTAGCAACAGGGCCTTCCAACTGGCCGACTTTGGCAGCTGATGCGAGTGCGATAAGCTTGCCGTCACCAGGCATAAAGCCACGGGCATAATTCTGACCGAATGTCACTGTGGTTGTATCAACCTTGGCATTCATAGCCTGTGCATAGCTGTCGATAGAATTACCTTTGCCTTGATAATCGGCAAGAAGTTTCTCCGCTTTCTTCTCACGAACAACCTTTGTGCGTGTCTGAGCCTCTACTTGAGGATCGCTAAGCGGAGTATAACCCTTGTCATATTTGTTAACAAGAGCACCGGCAAAGAATATTGACTTGTCATCATCACTATATACATCCGATACCTGACCCTTCTTGGCATTTACAGCCCACTTTGCAAGAACACGAGTGTCGGGGTAACCGGCAACTGAAAGTGAATTCTTTGTAACGGTAGCGGGAAGTGAAGTGTAGTTTGATGCAGTAGCGTTATCTTTAAAAGCGGCAGCGGTGTTGTTGTTGGCAACATAAGCACGCAAGCGGCTCTGAGTATCATTGATAGTTGTGGTCGAAGGCTCGAGCTGATAGGTAATCTCAGCGAGATCGTAAGATACAACCTGAGGATCTTTCTTAGCCAAACGAAGAATGAAATTGGGTTGACCGGTCATGTCGGGAGCGTTGAAATAAACACCTTCCTCGGCTTGACCAAAGAGCATCTGCAACTGAGTGTTGGAAAGCAGCGATGCACGCTGTGCAAGCTGAGATTGGGCAACTGTACCCTCAGCGAGATCGGCAAGTTGAGTTCCATTGTTCAGTGCATTGATAATCGAATCGGCATCCACTGTCTCAGCAAGCGCGATCATATCAAAACTGATTGAATCGGTTGCCATACCGGTACCATTGAACTTAACGATGGTGTACTTATTGTCGAAGAAGCTTATTTGCTGTACGCTGTCGGTAGCGAGCGATTCGAGTTTTGCGCTGATATTTGCAGGCAGATATTTGGCTGCGGTATTGTAGTGGTTAACGACAAACTTGTTGTTACCAACCAAAGCCTCAGTACCTGGCATAGTGCGAAGATTCATCAAAGCATCCTCTACAGCCTGTGTAGCTTCAAGACGGTCCTGGTCGCTGGGAGTAACCTCAGCTACAATGTAATTGATAACATAAGTGTCATCTTTCAAACGATACAAACCTTTATCTTTTTCATACTGGGCCTTCAGGTCGGCATCACTAACCTCTATATCGGCATCAGGAACTGAAGAAACGTCAACTTTAACGTAACGCACATCGGTAGAGTTGTTATTGTCTTCAAATTGGGCTTTAGCATCAAGATCGTTGACAGTAAGAGCACCGAGAACGAGGGTCTGGAACTTCTGCTGTTTAAGTATTTCCGCTACCTGCTTCTCAAGATCCATCCACTCGGCTTTGAACTGAGCGGCTGTCTCGGCATCGAGCTGATACTGCTGAGAGTTGAAAGCGAGTTCATGAAGATCACGGCCTGAATACATTCCTTGCTGTTGACGCTGCCAATAGAGCTGTTGAACTGCCATAGGCAGATTTTCGCCCAACATAGCTTGACCAAGTTCTTCACCGGTAACAGTAATTCCGAGACAATCCATCTCTTCGTTCATCAATGTCTCTTCTACGAGCGACTGCATAGCCTGCTCCTGAATCATGGCATTGTCAACGTTTTTGTAGCCACGGCTCTCATACTGGCGACGCAGTTCCTCCGTGCGCTGTTGGAAATCAGTGTGACTTATTTTTTTACCGTTGACCTTAGCGATGGTTGTAGGGTCGCTGAACAGCTTCTCGGGATTGCTGATAGCTGTAAAGATGAACAGTACAAGTGCAAGACCTAAGATTGAAATAATAAGTCCGGGTCTTTTGCGGATTTCTTCAAGTGCTGACATTTAATAAGTTATTGTTTTTGATTTATTATTTATCTTATAATGCATCTGCTACCCGCACGGTTATGACGGGCAACAATCGCACAAAGGTAACGATTCAAAACCAAAAAACCAAACTTTTGTTTGTTACTGCAATACAAAAAAAGACTTCATCATCGTTTCCCAACGACTCTGAAGCCCAAAAATTTCTATTAACTAAAAAACAAAAAAAATTATGAAATTAATCAGAGCGTGTTGACTCAACACACTAAAATATCAAATTTATTAACGGGATGAACGGTCAGTCATGTTCCCATTACGTCCCGATGACATGTTACTGAAGAGGCGGGCTCGCGCCAGCATACACGCTCCGATAACTCCGGCTTTCTCTTTCAGACGCGACACCGAGATATTGGTATCACGATTAACCAGATTCAGAGAGTGCTTTCTTACCGAGCTGCGTATCGGTTGCACCAGATAGTCACCCGTCTGCGACAATATACCGCCTATCACCACCTCCTCAGGATTAAAAATATTTATAAGGCCGGCAATATGTCGGCCAAGATTATAGCCAACCTCCTCAAGAAGATCTATACACAACACATCCTCGTGGTTGATAGCATCAATGATTTCATAAAGCGACACCTTCGATGGATCTTCCTGTATCGCCTTAGACAAGATCGAAGACTCACCTCGCTGCACACGTTCAACGAGCTTTCGGTGAATAGCCACACCCGAAGCCTCGGTTTCAAGACAACCTTTCTTACCACAGTGACATATCACCTCATTGTCGTAGCACGGATAATGACCCAACTCGCCCGCAAAGCCAGAATTACCTGAATAACTCTTACCATCTATAATTATGCCCAGTCCGAGTCCCCATGAGAGATTTATAAAGAGCAGATTTTTCTTATTGCTGATATTTCCACAGAGATATTCACCATAAGACATCGCACGCGAATCGTTTTCAATAACAGTCTCAAGCCCCAGTCGACGACTTATAATCTGAGCTACCGGTTCCTCGCCAAGATTAAACCAACTGAAACTATAACCGGCCTCGGGATTAACACGTCCCGATATATTCACACACACAATAAGGATGTGGCGACGGTCAACATCGAGTCCATTGATGAAGTCATCGATTACCTGGCACAGATTCTCTATTCCCTCGGCCGAGTTGCTGATATCGCGTTTCACATTCATTCTGTGCTCGACAATTTCTCCATTGAAATTCATCAATGCGACATTAACCGATCCCAAGTCTATATCAACCCCGACAAAATATCCCGAATCGGGATTAAGCCCATAAAGATGGGGATGACGCCCCTCTGATGTCTCCAACTTGCCATAAGTAAGCAGCAGCCCGGTGTCGCACATCTCCTCAATAAGCTTGGTTACTGTAGGAATCGAGATATCAAGCGCACGTGACAGCTCCGAGATAGTAGAATTGCCATTGTAGATAAAGTAATTAATCAGACGCTTTTTAAGAATAGCATTCTTGCTGCCTGTTTCCAGCGATTTCAGTAAGTCCTGTGCCATTGAGATTGATTTATGAGAATTATACGATTCGTATTAAGCCGAGTATTAACCCGTCGCGAAATAGGCTTTTGCGCAAATTTAATCCATTCTCTTTAAAAACACAACTTTTGTAACAGAAATTTTACAATTATTCATTTAACAAAACCGTGTTGTTACTAATAATTTTTACTAAAACAGGCTCTGACAAAGAAAAAATGCGTATATTTGCGATTAGCATATCGAAAAGAGTTTATAAACCATTTAGCTAACATGAATATACTCTCTATACTAAGAAAACAGTTTATTTCATGAGATTACCTATCATTACTACCATCCTTACTGTTGCCTCGGTTACGGCAACAAATTTCGCATCGGCCAAGGTGAGCTTATCACCAATTTTCAGTGACAACATGGTTATACAACAACAAGCTACTGTTACCATGCATGGTAAATCAACCCCGGGCCGCAAAGTCAAAGTCAAGAACTCGTGGAATGGAAAATCCATGCAAACCGAAGTAGCTCCCGACAGTATTTGGAGCGTTAAACTTGACACGCCTACATTCGGCGGTCCTTACACCATCACCGTCAGCGACCATGACAGCCGACTTGTGCTCAACAACATACTCATAGGCGATGTATGGGTGTGCGGCGGGCAGTCTAACATGGAAATGCCCATGAGAGGCTTCTCAGGACAGCCAACCAACGAGACACTTGATATGATAGTAAGCGCCAAGCCCGATCGTCAACTAAGATTGTTCAAACAGCCTCAGGACTGGTCAACCACACCTAAGCAAGATCCCATTGGAGGAACATGGACCGAACAGACACCGGCCACAGTCAGGGAATTCAGTGCCGTAGGCTATATTTTCGGTGACCGGATACAACAGGAGACCGACATACCGATAGGACTGATCGAATGTTGCTGGAGCAACTCCAAAATAGAGACCTGGATGCCGCGCAACAGTTTCGAGACACTTTTTCCGGAAATAGAGCTTCCTGCCTACGACCAAACCGAGTTTGAATGGCTCACAGGCACTCCTACACTTCTCTACAACGCTATGGTGAATCCATGGAACGGATTCCCGGTAAAAGGAGTCATATGGTACCAGGGTGAGGCCAACCACCCTTATCCGGCACTTTATAAGCAGCTGTTCCCGGCCATGGTGAACGAGTGGCAAAAAGTTTTTGCAAACGATTCTCTTCCTTTCTACTACGTGCAATTGGCATCCTACAACGCAGGTAACTGTGAGGGAACCGCTCTCCCCGAATTCCGCCAGGTCCAAGCCGAACTTCTTGACATAATGCCCAACGTGGCCATGGCTACCATTGGCGATGTTGGCGACCGGGTATTCATCCACTGTCCGAAAAAGCTCAAAGTAGGCCAACGCCTTGCCTACCTTGCACTCGAAAAAAGTTATGGACGTGACGGACTCGATGTACAACCACCGATTGCACGCCACGCAGGCTATAATCCTAAAGACAGTACAATATGGATAACATTTGACAATCCCGGATTAGGATTGATACCTACCCAGGTCACCCTCGATGAATTTGAAGTAGTTGACACCGATGGAAACTGCCACAAGGCCAAAGCCAAGGCTTTTGGTGGTAATGGCGTTGCCGTTTGGTCGCCAATCGACCATCCTGTCGAAGTGAGATACGGCTTCCATAATTGTTTTGAGGCTACATTGTTCAACAACATGTACATACCGGCTTCTCCTTTTAAATTAACAATAACTTATTAATATAACCATGAGAATCAATCACTTTATCACTACGGCTCTATTGGCAGCAATTGCGACCACCGGGCTTTCGGCTGCATCCACAGCATCCTATCGCACTATCCCACTTCCACAACAAATAGTCGAATTACCCGGGGAAAATCCATTCCTATTAGGAGGCAACACCAAGATAACAGCGCCAAGATCGCTGCTTAACGAGGTTCAATGGTTGCAACAGAATCTTCCCTCAGGATTAACAGGTGACTCTTCAGGTACCATAATACTTAAAGATGATCTTGTCGACACTAATCCCGAAGCTTATACAATCGAGGTTACCAAGGATAACATAATCGTGAGGGGCGCCTCAGCCGCCGGTGTTTTCTACGGCCTTGAGACACTGCGAAAGTCAATCCCCGTCACTCTCGATGCCGATAAAACAGTTGAGATGCCGGCCGTGCTGATAGCCGACAAGCCGCGATTCTCTTACCGCGGAGCCCACTTTGATGTTTCCCGACATTTCTTTAGCATAGATGAAGTAAAAAGTTTCATCGACATGCTCGCACTACATGGCATCAACACCCTCCACTGGCACTTGACCGACGATCAAGGCTGGCGCATCGAGATAAAGAAATACCCCAGACTCACCGAAGTAGGCTCATACCGTCCACACACTATCATAGGCCGCACAGGGCCCGGTTTTGACAACACTCCGGTAAGCGGTTTTTACACACAAGACCAGATTCGCGATGTTATAGAATACGCTGCCAAACGCCATATACAGATTGTTCCCGAAATCGACCTGCCGGGACACATGATGGCCGCGATGGCCTCATACCCGGAACTCGGTTGCACCGGAGGCCCCTACGAGGTGTGGTGTCAATGGGGTGTTAACGATGGTGTGCTATGCCCCGGCAAGGATCACACCATGGAGTTCATCGCCGATGTCCTTAACGAGGTTATGGACCTGTTCCCCTCGCCCTACATCCACATCGGCGGCGATGAATGTCCGAAGGTTGTATGGTCGACCTGCCCACACTGCCAGGCTCGCATCAAAGAGCTTGGTCTTGTGGAGAAAAACGGTGTATCACCCGAATCACAACTGCAAGGCTACGTCACAAAATTTGCATGTGATGTAGTGCGCAAGCATGGCAAAAGTGCTATCGGTTGGGACGAAATACTGGAGTGCGAGATTCCTGAAGATGCCATTATAATGTCGTGGCGCGGCGTTGAAGGTGCAGCCGACGGAACAGCCCGCGGCCACCGTGCCATTCTCTCCCCTACAAGTCACTGTTACTTTGACTTCTACCAAACAAAAGACACCCAAAACGAGCCTTATGCCATAGGTGGCCTCACAACAGTGGAGCGTGTGTATAGCCTTGAGCCGTACCTCCCGGGGATGACCGATAAACAAAAAGATCTCATAATGGGATGCCAGGCCAACCTTTGGACCGAGTACATTCCTACATTCTCCCACGTCCAATACATGGAGTTACCCCGATTGGCAGCACTCAGCGAAGTACAATGGATGCAGCCTGAGAACCGCGACTTCGAAGACTTCAAGACACGAATTCCCGCTTTGATGGCCATCTACGACAAGCTCGGCTACAACTACGCCAAACATATCGCCGATGTCGATGTCAGCTATAATGTGGATCCGATCAACAAAACATTGGTAATGACTTGCTCGTCACTTCCGGGCTACGACATCCGATACACTCTCGATGGCTCCAAGCCAACAACTTCGTCACAACTTTACACTGCCCCGGTAAATCTCGACCGCGATTGTATCGTTTCAATAACAACATTCAAGGACAATAACGAAGGTCGCGCAGTATGCGACACGTTATCGGTTGGAAAACTTACTTTTGCCAAATGCACATTGGCTGTTGAACCCGATGCAGGATATGCGTTTGGTGGCGGACAGCAACTTACCGACGGACTATCGGGCACCTGCAATTACCGCACGGGGAGATGGATAGGTTTCTCGGGCAAGAACTGCGATGCCACAATCGAGTTGACCGAGCCTACCACACTCAGCGAGGTAGGATTCAATGTGGATGTATTCTCCTGCGACGGACTGGTAGACTGCCGAGGAGTTGAAATATATGGCAAAGCTCCCGGCAGCGACAAATTTGAGCTGTTAACGAGCGAAGAGTATCCCGAAATGGACGCATCGCGCCAATTTGAGGTAGCCAATCATACCATAAAGTTCCAGCCACGTGAGCTATCGGCATTAAGAGTGGTGATCAAACCACAGTGGGTACTTCCCGACAGTCATCCGCTAAGAGGCTGCCTTGGCTTCCTCTTTGTTGACGAAATCACTGCCAAATAAACTAAATTCGCTCCGGAATCTTATTAATAGCAGAGCGCGACATCACAAGTCGCGCTCTGTTATTTATTTTTGACAATACACCACAACCTCTTATATTCTTAATCTTGAGAAACTGCGGTAATGGGATGGTTCAAGATTGATTTTACCTATGGCGCGAAGCATCTTTCTAAGAGATGTAACCATCTCTTGACTTTCCTGAAGCAGATTAAGATATACATAAGCGACTGTCATATCGGAAGTATCACCGTTCTGCAACAGGTCATAAACAGCCTTGCTGCTTAGTGATAATTCTTGTTTTACCGATTCACAGCGTTTTCGAAGAAGATCAATAGCTTCGGGATGATTCTCATCCACTGTAGTCGCAGCATCATTGAAGATTGCGCACACCTCGTCGCGAATGCCAGAAACTGTATCATGGAAACGAACCGGAAGAGGCGTGAAATTATTATCGACATGCTCCTTACACACCTCGTTTATGTGCCGTAGGCTATATGTGATTGACATTGCCATGTTGTTGCTCAGATGAAACCAAGTGCTCTTCTCCATCGCCGTCTGGGGCGAAGCCTTTCTGAAGCAGAGAGTCAGCTTGCGACGTTGGCTTTTAAGCACATCTTTTTCAAGGACCAGTGTTTTCTCTGCATTGGAGAGAAATTTCACTTTATCATTCAGGAATCCATTAATAATGTCACGGTATAAATCGGCTCCAAACAAGAGAAACATCTTCTGCTTTTCATTTATGTATCGTCGGAGCAACGGCCACACGCTTGATGCATCATCGGTCGATAGTATAGTTTGGAACAGAGTGTCATGAAGCACTTCCTTTTTCTTCTTATTGAAGCGTATATTACTGCGTATCAATATCAGAAGGGCTATAATTCCACCGGCTATCATGACCGGGACACCACCCATGTGCATAAGGCAAACAACAAGTCCGGCGCCAATAAAAGCGACCCCTGCCGTAATAAACCAGCCACCTATTACCGAGATGACACCGGTAATTCGGAACACTGCACTTTCGCGCCCCCATGCACGATCGGCTAAGGATGTACCCATTGCGACCATGAAAGTTACAAATGTCGTTGACAGAGGCAATTTCATTGAAGTTCCCCAAGCTATAAGCAAGCCTGCAAGCATAAGATTAACCGCTCCTCTCACAAGGTCAAATGCGGCACCATCCTCCAACTGTTGAACCGTAGTATACATACGTCTGGAAATCCATCTCTTGATTCCAGACGGTATGTGCTCATTAATCCACGATGACAAATTTATAGCATACCTTACGAGAGAACGGCTTATTCTCGAAGACCCGAAGAGCTCATCGCTCTGACTTTGAGAACTGAGTCCTACAGTGGTCTGTGTTACCTGACGTGCTTTTTTAGATGAAGCCAACGATACTACCATAATCGCTCCTGCCCCAACGAGAAAGTAGAACGGAGTTTGTGCCGGCCCGTTTAAATTGTTCATCATAAAACCATGTAGATTTCCCGAACCGTTAGCAACATAATCCTGATATGAAGCGAGCGAAGTAAGCGGCACTCCGACAAAATTCACCAGATCGTTCCCGGCAAAAGCCATTGCGAGAGAAAATGTGCCTAAAAGCACCACTATTTTTAAAACATTTACTTTAAGGAAATGAAGAAGCTGCAATAATACCGTAAAACACAATAAAGAACCGCCAAGAATCAAAACTGTGTTATCATTGATCCACGCCTTTAACTCAGGTGTCATTATGGAGAGATCTTTAATACCCTTTATCAGCATGAAATATATAATGGCAGTAGTGGCTACACCTCCAAAAAGGCCGACCTTCCATTTCAAACGACTTTTATATTCAAATGTAAATATTATCCTGGTCAAGTATTGCACTACGGTACCAAAGACAAAAGCTATCGCTACCGACAGGAATATCCCCAAAATCACCGACAACGCCTTTTCGGTATTAAGCAACTCACCGATACCAAGGGTGTTTTCGGGAGAGGCGATTTTAAACAACGCCACCACAAATGTAGCACCCAATAATTCAAACACCATTGAGACTGTTGTTGAAGTCGGCATTCCCAACGAGTTAAAGAGATCAAGCAATATGATATCAGTAACCAACACGGCCATAAATATCGCTATCACGTCATAAAACGAGAGGTTCTCAGGACGAAAAATACCATGCCTGGCTATATCCATCATTCCGTTACTCATTGCCGCCCCTATAAACACACCAATGGCAGCCACTGTCATTACCCGCTTGAAAGTAGCTGCTTTAGAGCCAAGAGCCGATGACAAAAAATTAACCGCATCATTGCTCACACCTACCGATAGATCGAATATCGCAAGTAGGAAAAGGAATATTACAATACCAAGAAAAATAAGATCCATATAATGCATTTTTAATCAAAACAAAACTCGGCATTATATGTTGCAAAAAATTAAATAATTTGTTACGTTTTTGTTAAGTTTACAGTTTACCGCCACGCTCACTTAAGTTAAAATCAAATCTAAGGCCATTATCATTACAGGCCATTATCTCCCCTCCATGAATTGCTATTGCATTCTTTACTATCGCGAGTCCAAGTCCGGTACCACCTTTTTCACGGGAGCGACCTTTATCAATCCTATAGAACCGTTCAAAAATACGCGGCAGATATTCGTCAGGTATACCACATCCATTGTCACGTAATGAAAAGTTTCCATCCTTATCTCCATCGATGTGAATTTCGGTTCCTCCACTATAAGCTATCGCATTATCGATTAAATTACGAAAGATCGATTCCAACAATTGCCGATTCCCGGCTATCTCAAAATCAGGGACATTGACAAGAATCTTCATATCAGTGTGCAATCGCTCACTCTCGGCCACATTCTCTATCAACTGACGAAGATTGACTGTTCTCTTCTCTATCAGTTTCAATCCCTCGTCCAATCTTGTTATTGTCGACACATCATCAAGCATTGATGCGAGCCTATCGGTGTTTTCACATATTCGTTCTATGAATTCAGCTTTACTACTATCTGAAAGTTCTGCATGGTCACGCAACAACTCCGCACAAATTTTTATTGACGCTACAGGAGTCTTGAGCTCGTGATTTATATTATTAGTAAGCTCCTTCTTCAATCTTATTTTTTCTCTCTCCTGCACAATAGCTTCCTGATGCCTTTGATCCCTCTCGACATAAAGCCTCACTATATTGGCTGCTATATTTCCCAGTTCATCGTTAGGAAAAGCCCAATCCTCATAAATTTTACTGCCACGACTCGCTTTCTCGGCAAAACTGTTAAGATTGGATATACTCGTGGAAATCTTCCTGGCAACAAAGTACCCTATTACACTTACAACTATAGTTAACGCGAACATAACCCACAGAAATGAACTGTCGGCCTTTAAAAAATCGCGGAGCATATGATCATAAGGCACAGCGCTTCTTATAACCGACCCATCACCCATCAAAGTGGCCGAATAGAAGTAGTCACTGTCATCACTTTCTGAATGTCGCCCGACCGAATATCCTGTGCCAGCCTTTCTTGCTTGTAAAATTTCAGGCCTGTTATCGTGATTTGTGTTCGGGAACGGAGTCTTGTCGTTATTGTCATATATCACGACTCCTTCACTGTTAACCAACGTTAGACGTAACCCGGGCAATGGTGTACCTATGCGTGAGGCTATCGATGCTATACTCTCGCCTTTTTCCATATCATCGATTATTCGCTCGTTATGCATTTGCAATTCCATATTCATCAGTTCCGATCTGAAAGTCGTTTCCCTATGATACTGAAATACAGCAAAAGCGCCTACTAACACCCAACAGAATGAAAGGAGAGAATAAAATACTTTATAATGGAATGAAGACTTAATCCTGCCAGCCATAGCCATAGCCCGAACGATTCACAATATGTTTACCATAAGGCACGATCTTTCCACGAAGCCGTGTGATATGAACATCAATCGACCTATCGACCACCACACTGTGTTCAGGCCATATTCGTTCAAAAAGTTCTTCCCGTGTGAATATGCGTCCTCGGTTTTCGAGAAATAGAGCAAGTAGTTCAAACTCCTTCTTAGGTAATTTTACCATACGGCCATCAACACTACAGGTAAGTGATGCTCTGTCGCAAACAACGCCATTCTCTTTTTTTATACCCGACCGCCTCAGCACTGCTGTGATACGGGCCAAGAGATTTTTAATTGAATAGGGTTTTGTGATATAGTCATCGGCTCCGAGATTCAAACCCGACACCATGTCATCTTCTGAGTTTTTTGCTGTTAGAAAAATAACAGGGATATTAGCGGTAATACTGTTTTTCTTTAAGATTTGTACCATCTCAAGGCCACTCACCCCATCCATCATTATATCAAGTAAGATCAGATCATACCCATCAAGACCGTTAGATAATGCTTCATCAGCACTACCTACAGCATCTACATCATACCCTTCAAGTTTAAGATAAGTCTGGAGTCCCAGCCTTAGCGGTTCCTCGTCATCTACAATAAGTATTTTATATTGATTCATAACTTGTGGATCTGAGGGTAAATTAACAGGGTGAGTCACAGTTTACAAACTCACCCCGTTAATATTAATATTCATTATAGGTTGAAGGCTTCCTTGATAGTATCGACATAGTCGAGTTTTTCCCAGCTGAAAAGCTCTACCTCGATAACTTTCTCTCCTTCATATTTAGACTTGAAGTGCTTGGTTACCTTGCGCGGGGTGCGACCAAGATGTCCGTAGGTCGCAGTCTCAAGGTAAATAGGAGTGCGCAGTTTGAAGCGTTGCTCGATAGCATGTGGGCGCATGTCGAACAGGCCCTTCACTATTTCCGAAATCTGAGCATCGGTCATATCAACCTTCGAACTGCCATCGGTATTAACATAGAGACTTACCGGCTCGGCAACACCTATAGCATAGGCTACCTGAACCAATGCGCGGTCACAAACACCTGCTGCCACAAGGTTCTTAGCAATGTGGCGGGCTGCATATGCGGCCGAGCGATCGACCTTCGATGGATCCTTGCCCGAGAACGCACCACCACCGTGAGCACCACGACCTCCATAGGTGTCGACAATGATCTTGCGTCCTGTCAAACCGGTATCACCATGAGGACCACCAATGACAAACTTGCCGGTAGGATTGACATGCAAAACAAAGTTATCGTCAAGCAAAGGTTTCAGATTCTCGGGCAGTTGTTCTTTAACACGAGGTATCAAGACTCGACGAACGTCCTCACTGATAACACGAAGCATCTCTTCATCGGCCTCTTCCTGACTACGATTTCCATCAGGCTGAATAAAGTCATCGTGCTGGGTTGAAACAACTATCGTGTGGACACGCACCGGTTTATGGTCCTCGGTATACTCCACTGTAACCTGACTCTTCGAGTCGGGACGAAGGTAGCTCACCCGCTCTCCCTGGGCATTGATATAAGTCATAGCCGATAAATCGTGTCTTATCTTCGACAACTCCTTAAGCAGGGCATGGCTCAGGGTAACAGTGAGCGGCATGTAAACCTGGGTTTCATTGGTAGCATAACCAAACATCATGCCCTGATCGCCGGCTCCCTGCTCAGCCGGCTCTACCCGCTCTACACCACGGTTGATATCGACACTCTGCTCATGGAGCGCTGAAAACACTCCACATGCCTCACCATCAAACTTCAACTCACTGCGGTCATAACCAATACCTTTGATCACGCGTCGCGTAACATCCATAAGGTCGATGTAGGCACTGCTCTTTACCTCACCGGCAACAACTACCTGACCGGTTGTAACCAATGTCTCGCAAGCAACTTTAGATTGGGGATCGTGGGCGAGAAACTCGTCAAGCACAGCATCCGATATTTGGTCGGCAACCTTATCGGGATGTCCCTCCGACACCGACTCTGATGTAAACAGATAATTCATAGTAGGATTCTATATATAAAATTAAAAAATGCGTTGATGGGGGAGAAATCTCGACCGCCATGAACGCACATTAAAAACACTAACAACCTATCAGAATGATCGGAACAAGAATTATCGACAAACCATTTTATCATCGCCTTAAGATCCTGTACCCGAGCAGTTTTAGCATTTTTTTGTGTGGTTGCAAGCAGCCAAATTTGTCCACAATGTCCTGAAAGACACCACAAAGGTACAAAAAATTCGGCAATCATAAGCATGTTCGACAACAAAAAAAATAATGCGAACAAATTTTTCTATCTAAATGTTAATATTTTACACACAGTTCACCACATTTCAACCTATTTACTACTTATTATGAAACACCACGGTTTGCTTATCGTCACAACTGCCCTGACCATTTCCCTATCGGCGATGGCTCAATCCAAAAGTCTTGTTGATCAACAGGTAGATGCTTTGGTCGACTCCCATAAAATTGTAAATATCGACCGGAAGAATCAATCCGAGACCCAAGCCTATGTAGATTCTATAAAACAACAGATCTCGGCCTTTTACTACGACCAGTTCCGACATTTCTCTGATCCAGCAGCCCCCTATTTCCTATTCATGAGCAAAGATGCACAGCTCGCCATGGGCATTGGAGGATGCGTCAGAATGCGAGGATACTATGACTGGGGTGGTGCAATCCCTGCGGCCGGATTCGCGCCCTATCTTATACCTATGCGACCCGATCCGACCAACATGAGACAATTCGGTACCACTCCGGCCGGATCGACCCTGTTTTTCCGAGTTTTAGGACGCAACAAAGCGCTTGGTGAATACCAACTGTATATCGAAGCCAACTTCAACGGTTACCAAGGTCGTGATTTCCACCTAAAAAAAGCCTATGCTACCATCAACGATTTTACCATAGGATATGCCAACTCAACCTTTAGTGACCCGGCTGCCGTGGCACCAACCGTCGATGCCCAAGGTCCTAACAATAAGATTTCCCCTACCTCGGTACTGGTAAGATATATGCCTACATTCAAGCAGAAATGGACAGTAGCCGTTTCGGTCGAAACGCCAACCTATGCAATCGCGGTAGACAACAAGTCGACTGCCAAGATATCTACATGGATGCCCGATTTTGCTGCTTTCGGCCAATATCAATGGGCACCGGGACAACACATCCGACTCGCAGGCATAGTGCGCACTCTTTCCTATCGCGACCTGTTGACCTCCAAAAATCACAACCGGGTAGGCTGGGGTCTGCAGCTCAGCTCGGTAGCCCATCCTGTCTCAATGTTAACCACCTATGCCACTATAAACTATGGTCATGGAACGCAGAGTCTTGGCGCCGACCTGGCCATTGGCAATTATGATCTTGTAGGCACAGCCAATGAGCCCGGAATGCTTTACTCTCCGGCCGCTTTGGGATGGAGCATAGGCTTGCAATACAACATCAGGTCCAATCTGTTTATATCAACCTCGGTCAGCGAATGTCGCTATCTACCCCGACTGCCGGTGGACAGTAGCGAATATAAATATGGCATTTTCAGTGATATAAACATATTTTGGAACTTAACGCCAAGAATGCAGGTAGGAGCTGAATTTGATCTTGCCTTGCGTCACAACTTCGATGGAGAACAACGCTGGGCGCGCCGTGTAGGCCTTATGGCTCAGTTCTCATTTTAAACAGGCTCCGAGAGTGTGTTTGAATTTAACACACAAAAAATAGTTATATTAAAGAATGAATGATTGTATGAATATGTTTCGCATTAATCTTGAGTCAATTTTAATACGAGTTAAATTCAAACATACTCTGAGATGGCAATCAATCGTTCCAGAGTGCCGACGTTTGGTAAAGCGCGGCAGCCCGATTGGCTTGAACTGAATCTATCACCTCTATTTTCTCCAAATTCAAAGGATTGGCGGGCTCCGGCTTCACAACATACTGGCGTACCCGCTTCACCGGTGACAACACCGTCAATGTATCTCCCTCGAGATACCCCAGATCCTGGTAGGTAGCAAGGAATGCACGTGGTGTATAATCAGGAGCAAAAACATCGCGGCCATAAAATGTAGAGTCGTAGCCAACTCCCAACAGCGACAACACCGTAGGCATCAGGTCTATCTGCGACACCGTGTGTTGCACCGTCATAGGCTCCAACAAGCCAGGAGCATAGATCATAGCCGGTATATGGTATTTGTCGAGCGGCAACTCGGTGCCCCCGGCACTTGAGGCACAATGATCGGCCACAATAACAAACAGAGTATTCTCAAACCAAGGTTTGGTTGAAGCCTCAGCCATAAACCGGCCAAGAGCATAGTCGCTATACTTCACGCCTCCTTCACGCGACTTGGCTGTAGGAGGTATATCTATTCGACCTTCGGGATAAGTATATGGGCGGTGATTGCTTATGGTCATTATCTGGGCATAGAAAGGAGCGCCTGTAGCCGATTTATCGTCGAGCGTCGATAGCATTTTTAAATATGAGTCTTCGTCACACACTCCCCACACATGGCTGAATTCAATTTCGCCGGGTTTGAAATCATCTTTGTCAACTATTTCAAACCCAAGGCTTTTGAAAAACGGACCCATATTATCAAAATAGCTCTTGCCTCCATAGAAGAAGAATGTTTGATAGCCTTTTTCTCGAAGAATACCTCCGACATTAGGACGCATCTTCAGGTCGGGGCGCTTGATAAGGCTCTGTCCAGCCGACGGTGGCAATGACAACGACAAAGCTTCGAGACCGCGCACCGTGCGGTTGCCGTTGGCAAACATACGGTCAAACGATATCGACCTGCTATATAGCGAGTCGAGTGTAGGTGTGACTCCCGGCTTTCCGCCAAAGTGTTCCATATAGTCGGCGCTCATACTCTCCATCGTAATCAGCACCACGTTGTAGCGATGCTCTATGCTGTCACCGGCCACAAATCGCTCAAGTCTACCGGTGCTATCATATAGATTATTCACCAGATCGGCAGCCTGAGACTCCGGCAGAGAATAATAAAACCGTTCATAGTCAAGACGATTCTTAAGGAACGCATCAAAAAAACGATAAGCGCCATTGGCCTGAAGTTCATTGTAATACAAGTTATCAGACTTTTGAAGTGATGACATTGCCGACAACAACCACAACGACAATACTCCGCCAACAAAATAAGCACCCGTAACACGCAGTTTCCAACCGCCAAGGTAAAGATCATTGCTCTGTTGGATCTGACGCCTAAACAACAGCCACGCAGTAACACCCGAAACAGCCACAAGCACAACAGTCAGTGGCACCATGGGATAGGACTCCATTATATTACCTATAACCTCCGATGTATAAACAAGATAATCGACCGCAATGAAGTTATATCTTACACCAAACTCGTCCCAGAAAAAGTACTCACCAACACCATTAAGATAGATTATGGCAATATAGAGAAACAGGATGGCGGCAAGCCAAAAGCGGGTCCAACCGCCCCTCATGCGTGGCAAGAACAGTCTAAGCCCGAATACAACTGTCCAGTAGACCATAACCCACACAAGCACCCTTGCCAAACCGCGGTTGAACTCGTGAAGCACAGGGCAGAACCACTTCAATATAAACGTTCCTACAACCAACGCAACAAGTATTGACCAGCCCACAGGTTTTGTATACTTAAACCTGCCTACACTCAACACAAAAGCCCATACAAACACCAACGATAGCGTAGCAAAAGCCAAGTCATTGACCATGCCCAACAGGTATGCGCCACAATACTGCATGAACGACATATTCAAAACCGAGGTCCCGGTAATTCCGATCATTACCGATCTTACCACAAAACCTATTATCAAGGTAAACAAAACAATCTTAACAGCTATCTTACCGACGAGACTCGCTGCTGGGCCGTAATTTTTCATTCAATATAGTATTTTTTAACCGACCACGAAAGTACAATTTTCCAGCTAAACTACCAAATAGTCCCTTAAACATCGATTCTACGACAACTCAAAAACCACGCACTTATAACATTTTGGAATATAAGTATTAAAAAACATTATTTTTTTGTATAACTATTAAACAATGTTTAATTTTGCACTATGACTAATACCGAATCATTAACAACTAATACCAAATCATTATGACGGAAATTTCAAGAAGAAATTTTATCAAAAAGAGCGGTATGGCATTGGCAGGCATGATGGTCATGCCTCAGATCGTACCAGCCTCTGTTTTGGGTAAAAGTGCCGGTTACACCGCGCCTAGTGACAAACTCAACATTCTCGGTGTAGGTATTGGCGGACGTGGCGCCGCTGACCTTGCAGCAATGGAGACTGAGAACATCATCGGTTTGTGTGACTGCGACTGGCACTATGCCAAGCACATCTTCGACAAGTATCCTAAGGCCAAGCGCTTTAACGACTACCGTAAGATGTATGACAAAATGCTTAAAAATGCCGACGCCGTTATGGTGGCAACCGCCGACCATACCCACGCAATCATAGCCGCAGAAGCTATTGCAGCCGGTAAGCATGTCTATGTTGAGAAGCCCCTGACTCTTTATCCCTACGAGTCGCGCCTTCTCACCAACCTTGCCAAGAAACACAAAGTGGCTACTCAGATGGGTAACCAGGGCGCATCAAGCGCCGGCTCACGCTTGGCAATGGACTGGATTCGCAATGGCGAGATAGGCGAGGTTACTCGCATCGAGTCATTCACCAACCGTCCAATATGGCCGCAGGGCATGGCTACTCCCAAAGAGTCGATGGCTATTCCCAGCACACTTAACTGGGATGCATTCATAGGCCCGGCCAAGTATAGACCTTATAATGCGGTTTATACTCCTTGGAATTTCCGCGGTTGGTGGGATTTTGGTTCAGGCGCACTCGGAGATATGGCCAACCATATACTTCAGGTACCATTCCGTGCCCTCAATTTGATGTATCCAACATCGGTAATCGGTAGCTCAACAATGTTGATGAGCGACTCTTGTCCTACAGCTGAAAAGATTACATTTAAATTCCCCGCACGCGATAATCTTCCACGCGTAGCCATGCCGGCTCTTGAACTGACCTGGTATGACGGAGGTTTGCAACCCAACCTTCCCGACAATATGCCTAAGGATAAAAACTTCGACTCCAATGGCGTGTCAGTTCTTTACGGTACAAAGGACACACTGGTTGTCCCCACCTATGGATACAATCCGTTCCTTTGCTCAGGACGCACTCCCGAAGTTCCTTCAACATCGCGCGTAGTTAAGGACGACAATCACCAGCAAGACTGGATACGTGCATGTAAGGAGAGCCCCGACAGCCGCACTCCAAGCGAATCGGATTTCATGTATTCAGGTCCGCTTAACGAAATGATCACAATGGGCGTAGCTGCTGTAAGACTACAGGGCCTCGGCCAATGGCTTGACTGGGATGGCGAGAACATGGAATTCACAAACATTCCTGATAACGCTACCATTCAAAATGTCATCGAGGATAAATTCCAGATTCATGACGGACATCCTACATTCGACCGCACATATACCGATCCGGTTAATGCCCAGGAATATGCCCGACAACTTATCAAGCCGGTATATCGCGACGGTTGGAAACTTCCCGAAATGCCCCAGATCTAAGAATCTGCCCACTACTCACCTCGGTGATTTCTATCACCTGAGAGAAGGTGTGTAGGTATGACAGATTAAGTAACACTCTTTAAACCCGAGTTTTGCCTGTTGCTCTACACAACAGGCAAAACTCGAGGATATTTTTAGGCACACGTTGTGCCCATCATAGAATTTATCAACAATAACATAAAAAAATCATCACAACATCACAATGAACAAACTAATGATAGCCGCCACATCTTTGGCGTGCACTGCATTGATCGCATCTTGCGGCACCAAGAAAGCTTCTGAAGAAACGCCCGCAATGGCTTCTCTTTCAATTTCGACCGGAGCTTTTGGCGAAGAAACCGACACACTGCAATTCCCTATAGACGAGAACGGCTATATCGTAATATTTGATGGCAATGAGGCTCCCGGATGGCGTGGTTATGGAAAAGACCATAAACAGGACCGATGGACTGTTGAAGACAGTTGTTTGCATTTCGTTCGTGGCGAAGGTGAAGGCGGTGACATTATTTTTGCCCATAAATTTGACAACTTTGATGTAACTTTTGATTGGAAAGTATCGGAAGGTGCAAACTCCGGATTCTTCTACTTAGGTGAAGAAACCCGTGATGCCAATGGCAATCTTAACGCTATATACATGTCGGCACCCGAGTATCAGATACTTGACAATGTCAACCATCCCGATGCAGCTATGGGTGTTGACGGTAACAGAAAGTCGGCATCACTCTACGACATGATTCCGGCAAATCCTCAGAACTCCAAGCCCTGGGGCGAATGGAATACTTCGCGCGTTCAAGTTAAAGATGGCAAAGTAACCCACTGGCAAAACGGTGAGGTTGTATTAACCTACGAATTGTGGACTCCGGAATGGACTGAGATGTTGCAAAACAGCAAATTCAGCGCTGAAAGATGGCCCTCAGCTTTTGAATTGCTTAATGCAAAACACAGCGGCCACCTTGGATTCCAGGATCATGGTGATGAAGTGTGGTTTAAAAACATACGCGTAAAAGAGCTCTAATTGTGTGTTAAATTCAAACATACTATAAGATGAAACAACTATATATTTTATTAGCGGCAGGTCTTCTTGCCTCTTGCAGCAACAGCAATAAATGCTCATGTGGCTGCGGTTGCAATGCCGGCGAGTCAAAAACAGTATGCGACAAGAAAAGCAGTGATTCTGAACGCGGCGTATATCAGATTGCCGACAAGTCACAAACCGATATCGCCAATTACCCCGTTGACGAGGAAGGCTATATCGTACTTTTTGACGGCAAAAATCTCGACGGATGGAGAGGTTATGGCATGGATGAGGTACCTGCCAGCTGGAATGTAGAAGACGGTGCAATTCACTTGAAAGGATCAGGAACCGGTGAAGCCCAAGTAGAGGGTGGAGGCGACCTTATTTTCCCTCATAAGTTTAAGAACTTCGAGCTGCAACTTGAATATAAAATTTCAAAGGGTGGTAACTCGGGTATATTCTATCTCGCCCAGGAAGCTACAGAAAAAGAAGATGGCGAAGATGTATACCTTCCAATTTGGCAATCGGCATCAGAGTACCAAGTGCTTGATAACGACAATCACGAGGACGCCCGCTTAGGAATAGATGGCAACCGACAGTCGGCATCGCTTTACGATATGATACCCGCCAAGCCACAGAATGCCAAGCCTCACGGTGAATGGAACAAAGCAAAAATCACTGTTTACAAAGGCACTGTTATACACGGTCAAAACGACGAGAATGTAGTAGAATACCATCTCTGGACCCCGAAGTGGAAACAGATGCTCAAAGACAGCAAATTTAATCCCGACGGAGATTTCCCATGCGCCTACAAACTCATGCTTAACATGGGCGGAGACAATCATGAAGGATACATCGGATTCCAAGACCATGGTGATGATGTATGGTATCGCAATGTACGCGTAAAAATCCTTGAATAAACAAGAGTATGAAAAGAATTATTTATACAGGGGTTTTGGCTTTAGGCCTTTGCATTGCCATGACATCTTGTGGAAATCAGGCTAAAACAGAGGAACTTCCCGACAAAGATCTAACCCTGCAATTGTATTCCATAAGAGAGTTGATTGGCGACTCAGCACGATTTGCCGAAAATCACGATTCAGTACTCTCTCAACTTGCATCAATGGGTTACAGCAATGTTGAAGCGGCCAACTATTCCAATGGAAAATTTTACGGCTTATCGCCCGAAGATTTTGCAGCGGCATGTAGCAAAGCCGGACTCAACCCATTGTCTTCACACACCGGCCAATCATTATCGGCCGAACAGTTCATCAACCATGACTTCGAAGAAGTGATGAAATGGTGGGACGAGGCAATAAGCGCCCATAAGGCAGCCGGATTTAAATATATTGTAACACCCTGGGGTCCTAACCCCGAGTCACTTGAACATGCCCAGGCAATGGTCGATTACCACAATGAAATCGGTAAGAAATGTGCCGAGCAAGGTATTAAGTATGGATACCACACCCACTCGGGAGAATTTGCAACCATTCCTGGCACCGATAAGGTTTGGATTGAATATCTTGTAGAAAATACCAAACCCGAAAACATGTTCTGGCAGATGGACGTATATTGGGCTGTTATGGCCGGCGCAAGCCCCGTAGAATATCTCAAGAAATATCCCGGACGCTTCACTCTGCTTCACATCAAAGATAAATATGATCTTGGACAGAGTGGTATGGTGAATTTCGAGCCTATATACAACGCGGCCTATCCGGCGGGAACACAAGGCTTTGTTGTTGAACAAGAAGGAACTGATGGCTCAGAGACAATCATACAGGCTGTCAATGCCGATGCCGAATATCTGCGGTCGGCCGATTTTGTGAAATAGCCTCTCAACACACCGTAGATAACCTAACTATTTGGGCTGACTCCTATAGCAAGGAGCCAGCCCAATGT
Source organism: uncultured Muribaculaceae bacterium (assembly GCA_947566655.1). Taxonomy (GTDB): domain Bacteria; phylum Bacteroidota; class Bacteroidia; order Bacteroidales; family Muribaculaceae; genus JAAVFS01. The sequence continues at coordinate 26,150 of CANOKG010000001.1, forward strand.
TTTACAACTTTACTCCAATAGACTTATTTTATTGGTTAAAAATACTTGATTGCTCCATTTGATTGTCGTATTTTTGCCAAATAACAATGAATAAGAACAATCATCAAATTGATTTCAAACTTATGGCGGCGCCTCTGCAAGGGTTTACCGAGGCACCGTTCCGTCACTTCCATGCAATGATATATGGAAGCGAAAAGACAATATCCTATTACTCGCCATTCATGAGGGTGGAGAAAGGTGAGACACGCCGTCGCGACTTGCGCGATATCAGTTCACCGCTAAATACCAACCATATGCTTGTACCGCAGGTAATAGCCGCGCAGGCCAATGAGTTCCGCGTGCTTGTCAACAGTGTGCTTGAAGCCGGGTACAGCAGTGTAGACCTCAATGCAGGTTGCCCATTTTCGCCACAAGTACACCGTGGCAGAGGAGCAGGATTGCTTGGAGCAGAAAGGGCTTTGGAGGAAATAGCCGATGCCATGGGGCAGTATCCCGGTGTTAATTTCTCACTTAAGATGCGCCTTGGCGTCAGTGAACAAAATGAATGGATGACATTGGCACCGGTAATCAACAGGATGCCGCTCACCCATGTTACGCTGCATCCCCGCACAGCCATACAGCAATATTCGGGAGAGCTTCAACTTGACCACGTCGACGAGTTTGTAAATGAAGTTCAACATCCGGTCATTTTCAACGGAGAGTTGCACACACCTGCCGATATCGAGAACGTAAGGAGACGTTTTCCATTGGTAGCGGGTGTGATGGCGGGTCGCGGTTTGCTCATGCGTCCATCACTATTTGTTGAGTACCTCACTGGTTGCGAATGGGATGAGGCAAAGCAGCGCATTCATGTTCTGAAACTGCATAATGCCATATTAAACCACCTTGCGACAACACTTTGCGGTGACCATCAGGTACTCTCCAAAATAAAACCCATGTGGGAATATTTCGCTGCCACATTCCCGCGAAAGTCTGTAAAACCTGTACTGAAATCACGCACACTCACAGCCTACCTATCAGCTGTAGCCCAGATGAGTTGAAGAACTTTAATAGAGTGATTTTTGTTAAAAAATTAAACTTTAAACACTTATTACTATGAACTCGAAAGCTACTATCTTGACAAACATCATTATCTTGGCAGCCGGCCTGCTGTTATGCTATGTTCACGGGCGTGACAATATCCCCCACACAATAGTTCTCGTCACCGGTCTAACATTAGTCATCCCGGCCTTAATCAATATGTTTCTACTGTTCAGGCATAGGTCAAACGAGCGCCATCTGCCCACCTCGGCGATGAAGATTGCGGGATGGATTTCGAGCGTTGCAGCTATCGGCCTGGGAGCACTCATGGTGATAGCCCCCGGCATCTTCACACCTGTTCTCGTCTACATTTTTGGCGGCATGATGATCGTGGCATCGGTGATGCTCCTGTATCTATTGACCGTAGCTTTAAAACAGTATGGTTTACCGGGGTGGTTATACATAGGCCCTATACTGGTGCTTATAGCGGGAGTAGTAATGGTGTGTGTAGGGCAACCTCGCTTCACCGACTCGATGGTCACTCTCATCACAGGCATAAGCATGATTGTATTCTCGCTATCGTGGTTCACTACCGGCTTTCTGAGCTCGAGAGCCCATCCTCACCAAATTGAAAGCTCAACGCCCGAAAATCGATAAATCACTCTCAGAGCCTGTCTGGTTTTAACTCGTATTAAGATCGAGTGTCAATTTTGAGATATTTTTTTAACGTAAAGAAGGAGTGTAGCGAGCTATACGACCGATGCACGTTAGAAAAATAGCCAAAATGGGCCTCAAGATTAATGCGAAACATATCCATACAATCACTCTTTCTTTAATATAACTATTTTTTGTGTGTTAAATTCAAACACACTCTAAGAGGCTTAGATAACAAATCTTGGTTTTGATGAGAATTTATATTAATTTTGCCAACCGTATTTGCACACATTAATATATAGAAACAACCACCTACCACACCAATATGGCACCAAATTTAGTAATCGTAGAGTCACCGGCTAAGGCCAAGACTATCGAAAAGTTCCTCGGAAAGGACTATACCGTGATGTCGAGCTACGGCCACATCAGAGATCTTAAACGTAAAAGTTTCAGCATCGATGTTGACAATGACTTCGCCCCTATTTACGAGATACCCGATGACAAGAAAGCTCTCGTAGCCGACTTGAAAAAGGCCGCTAAGGGTGCCCAAATGGTATGGCTGGCATCGGATGAAGACCGCGAGGGAGAGGCTATAGCATGGCACCTGTATGAAGTACTGAAACTTAAACCTGAAAACACGCGCCGCATAGTTTTCCACGAAATTACCAAAGACGCCATACTCAACGCCATCGCCAACCCCCGCACTATAGATCTTGGCCGTGTCGATGCACAACAGGCACGCCGAGTGCTGGACCGCATTGTTGGCTTTGAACTTTCGCCCGTATTGTGGCGAAAAATAAAGCCGGCGCTTTCAGCCGGCCGTGTACAATCAGTTGCAGTCAGATTGATTGTAGAACGGGAGAAAGAGATAGGGTCTTTTGTTCCCGAAGAATACTTCCGTGTCACAGCTGCTTTTGTTGATGCTGCAGGCTCAGCACTATCCACCGAACTTTCCCATCGTCTGCATCACCGTGATGAGGTAGATCAACTTATCAAACGCTGTAACGGTGCAAACTGGAATGTAGGAGACATTACTGTAAAACCGGTTAAGAAAAGTCCGGCGCCTCCTTTCACCACTTCTACACTTCAACAGGAAGCGGCCCGTAAGCTCGGATTCACCGTGAGCCAAACCATGATGGTGGCCCAGCACCTGTATGAGAACGGTCACATCACCTACATGCGTACTGACTCGCTCAACCTCTCAAAACTTGCTTTAAATACAATCAAAGCCGAGATTGAAAGCAACCTTGGCAATGAGTACCTGCACATTCGTCATTACCACACATCAAGCAAAGGTGCTCAGGAAGCCCACGAAGCTATTCGCCCTACCTACATCAACAAGCACGACATTGATGGTACCCCACAGGAAAAGCGCCTCTACAACCTTATTTGGAAACGCACCATAGCATCACAGATGGCCGATGCCATCATAGAGAAGACTACCGTCGACATCATTAATTCCAAAGCGTCAGATCGCTTTGTAGCAACAGGAGAAGTGATCAAGTTTGACGGCTTTTTGAAAGTATACATCGAGAGCCACGATGACGAGAACAACGACAGCGAGACACAATCATTGCTACCGGTCATGCATCAAGGTGACACTGTGGCCCTCAACCGATTGATCGCCCAACAACGCTACACCCAACATCCTCCACGCTACACCGAGGCTTCATTGGTAAAGAAAATGGAAGAACTCGGCATAGGACGCCCGTCGACCTATGCTCCCACCATTTCTACCATACAGCAACGCGAATATGTAGAAAAAGGTGACCGGCCAGGCGAGGAGCGCACTGTAATAACAATCACCATGGAGTCAGACGGCAAAGTCTCGGAGACTACCCGATCGGAAATTACAGGTGCCGATAAAGGAAAACTTATACCTACCGACATAGGTGTAGTTGTCAATGATTTCTTGACTGAGTATTTTCCTGATATTCTCGATTACAATTTCACCGCACGCGTCGAAGAACGGTTTGATGACATAGCCGAGGGTAAACTCCCATGGAACAAAGAGATGGCTGATTTCTACAAGCTATTTCACCCGGCTGTTGACAGCGCCATGAACATGCATCTCGAGCACAAAGTAGGCGAACGTGTTCTCGGTACCGACCCGGTAAGCGGTAAGCCCGTCAGTGTCAAAATCGGTCGTTTTGGACCGCTCGTACAAATGGGCGAAGGTGACAGCGATGAGAAGCCTCAATTTGCCTCACTGCTCAAAGGCCAGTCGGTATCAACAATCACGCTCGAAGAAGCGCTGAAACTATTTGAATTCCCACGCACCTTGGGCGAATTTGAAGGTAAGAATGTTACTGTAGCTATCGGCCGTTTCGGCCCCTACGTGAAACACGACAACAAATTTGTGTCAATCCCCAAAACAAAGGCGCCGGTTGCTTTAACATTGGAAGAAGCTATCGAACTTATCGAGAAAAAACGCACTGCCGATAGCCAAAAAGTAGTCAGAATCTTTGACGAAGACCCCGACATGCAACTTCTACGTGGCCCCTACGGAATATACATCTGCTACAAGAAGGCCAACTACAAGATACCTAAGAGCATATCAGAGCCCGAAGCTCTTTCCCTCGAAGAATGTCGCGAGATAGTAGAAAAAGGCCCGGCTCCAAAGGCACGCAGAGGAACAGCCAAGAAAGCCGACTCCGATAAACCGGTGACATCAAAAAGAGCCTCAGCCGCAAATAAAACAACAACAAAGAAGACCACAGCAAAGAAATAATGCCACGCACTCATAAAGTAAAACCTGGAGCCGAACGATGCCGTTTCACCCCCGATGTAATTGAGACTTATCAGGTAAAGGAACCCAAACCGTTGCTTGAATTTCTTTTTGACGTCATGCCTCAACGCAAGCGCACCAATGTCAAAGAACTACTCAAACACAACAGCATCAAAGTAGGACAGACCGTTACCAGCCAATTTGACTACCAACTGAAAACCGGCGATATCGTTGCCATAAACCTTTCGCGCGAATGGCCACGCTTCTACAACCGCCGGGTACAGCTCGTTTATGAAGACAACGACATCATAATAATCAATAAAGGTTATGGATTGCTCTCGATGGGAAACGATAGGGTGAAAGAAGGAACCGCCTATTCGATTCTTAAAGATTATGTCAAGTGGCAGGATCCACGCAACAAGATTTTCATTGTTCATCGCCTCGACCGCGACACATCAGGCCTGATGATGTATGCACGGACAATGGAAGCCAAAGATGGAATGCAACACAACTGGAACAACATGGTGCTCGAGCGCACATACCTGGCTGTTGTAGAAGGAAAAGTAGACCAAGACGAGGGCGAAATCAGAAGCTATCTGGCCGAGAACTCCAAGTTTGAAGTTTATACTACTCAAAACCCCGACGAGGGCCAACTCGCAATTACCCGATATAAAGTACTTAAACGCGCCAACGGATACTCACTGCTCGAGGTATCACTCGACACCGGCCGCAAGAACCAGATTCGCGTTCACATGAAGGAGATGGGCCATCCAATAGCCGGTGACCGCAAGTATGGAGCCAAATCAAGCCCCATACACCGTTTGGCGCTACACGCACGCACACTTCGCTTCATTCACCCTATTACACGCGAGATGATGTCGTTCTCAACACCTATCCCCACAGCGTTTGCATCCATGATGAAAGTAGGGGGCAAAGATATCTGATAAAATACATGAACCGTGATAGACAAACTGCCAATATTAATACTGATAGCGATAGCATCAATAGCCTGTAGCTCAAGGGACAACACTAAAAGCGACAAGCCCGAGGCGGTCGAAACAACACAGCGTTTCGATACCGATAGTGCTATGAGTTTTCTGAAGGCACAAACCGATTTCGGGCCACGCGTACCCGGAACCGAAGCCCATGCTCTCGCTGCCGATTATCTCGTAAAGACCTTTCAACGTCTTGGAGCCGACACGGTTATTGTTCAAGAGTGCACTGTCAAAGCCTGGAACGGCGACCAACTTCCTCTAAAAAACATCAGAGCCCGTTTTGGATACAATCCCGATGTCTCACCCATTCTTTTAGTGTCTCACTGGGACAGCCGTCCATGGGCCGACAGAGAATCCGATCCATTAGCGGCCCAACAACCGATCGATGGAGCCAACGATGGAGCCAGCGGTGTAGCCGTATTGCTTGAAATAGCCCGTCAAGCATCGATCCACGGCACCAAATTACCTATCGAAATTTTATTGGTCGATGGCGAAGACTACGGTGAACACGGTGAAGATGGAGACGAATCAAGCTGGTGTTTAGGAACCCAGGCGTGGCTGGAGGCCAACCCCTATGCCACTTCACCCAAGCCTCGTTACTCCCTGCTTCTCGATATGGTGGGAGGCAAAGATGCTCGTTTTCACCGAGAATATATAAGCGACACCTACGCTCGCCAACTTGTCGACATGATTTGGCAGGAAGCCGCATCAATCGGTCTGGCCGACCGCTTCATAAACCAACCCGGCGGTGCTGTTGTCGATGACCACCTATTCATTAACCGGGCAGGCATTCCGGCTATCGACATCATAGAGAGTAAAAGTCCCGATACCGGCAGTTTCAACGCCACTTGGCACACACTCAACGACCGTTACGAAAATATCGATCCTTCAGCAATAAGCGACACGGGGAAACTGGTTTCACACCTTGTAATCAAATAAATTCAACAATACTACAATGACTATTAACGAGATACAAGATAACATAATAGAAGAGTTCAGCGATATCGACGACTGGATGGATCGCTATGCCTACATTATCGATCTTGGCAATGCACTTCCTCCTATTGACCCGGCTTTCAAGACCACGCAGTATCTTATCGAAGGTTGTCAAAGCCGAGTGTGGCTCAACGCAGAACTGGTCGACGGACACATTAGATTCACCGCCGATTCTGATGCTATAATTGTAAAAGGAATTATTTCGCTTCTTATTCAAGTTCTTAATGATCACACACCTCGCGAAATTCTCGATGCCGATCTCTATTTCATTGACAAGATTGGACTGAGTGAACATCTCTCTCCAACACGTTCCAATGGCCTTGTAGCAATGGTAAAGCAAATGCGCATGTACGCTCTTGCTTTCAACGAACTTCAGGCTTAAACGCAAGTCATTAATTCACTGTTCCACCCTCCTGCAATACCAATATGAAGAATCCTAACCCACGCGAATTTATTCCGGAACCGGTGTTACGCCGTCTCCCATGGTACCTTGCCTACGTGAGCATGCTGCGCGACAAAAACGAGAAACATGTTTCATCGACCAATATATCAAGAGAGCTGAATGTCGATGCCTCACAAATAGCTAAAGACCTCTCGTTTCTTAGCATCAAGGGCAAAACCCGTATAGGTTATGATGTGGCTTCGTTGGAGCGGGAACTTCGCGACTTCCTGGGATTCAGGCGTTCACACAACGCTGTTATCTATGGAGTAGGTAGTCTTGGCGCAGCCTTGATGCAAGATTCGGGCCTTTCACGATATGGATTGAATGTGGTAGCAGGGTTCGACATCAATCCCGAACTGATCGGTACATCACAAGGCGGGGTGCCCGTCTACAGTGTCGATGAACTTGATACACGATGCCGCCGTCTTCATGCCGAGATAGGTATAATAACTGTCCCCGTTGACCATGCCCAGGATGCAGCCGACATGCTTATCTCGGCCGGGGTAAAAGGACTCTGGAACTTTACCCCTGTAAGAATTCGCGTTGCCGATGGTATCGTGATTGCAAACACTTCAATATATGCCCACCTTGCGGTTATGTACAACCGTCTTGACAACTTGACCAATAATATATGAAGATTCTGTATTGCGAACAAACAATAGATAAACCGACCGCAGAGCCTCTGCTATCGCTATTGACCGACTCATCGGTTTCACGAAACCATAAACCACTTTTCGTACCTCCCCACCACAACAGCTGGACACTTACTTTAGGTATAGCCGTTAAGATCTCGCGGTTAGGGAAATTTGTGGCTTCAAAATTTGCTTCGCGATACTACGATTCAGTAACTTTGGTAGCACGACTGAGACCTGCCGACTTGCCGCTACCGGCCTCAGCTGTCAATATAGCATTCGATTCATCTATTGTTGTCGGCGACTGGCTGCCGCTACCCGACAATGACTGTGATGACATCAGTCTCGATATAGAGTTGGCCGGAAACAACCGATCCATCACCGTGCCTCGTCAACTCATCAATGACCAGGTTGAGTGGCTAACTTCCTATTTCATGATCAAGCATGGTGATATAATTGTAACCGGAGATCTTCCCGGCAATCTTGACGTACATCTCGACACAGCGTTCGACATCATTGTAAACCATAATCAATGTCTTCACTTCAAAATTAAATAAGCTCCCATCTCCACATCAATTCAATGAAGACTCTCAAACTGATTATTTCACTAAGCTTAGCCTTCATCATGGGTTATGCAGCGGTACTCGCCAATGCCTTCAAAATAGGTATTGACCATACCGGCATTTTCCAAATCACTCCCGAGCAACTTCATCAAATGGGATATAACGATGCGGGTGAAGTTGCAGTATACGGCTATGGAGCAAGTGAAATGCAAGAGTTTGACTTCAACAAGGCTCGCCCCGATTATTTTCCCGAAGTCCCTACAATGATTACCGATGACGGGCGCCTACTGTTCTACGCCACAGGGCCATCGGTCAACGGGGTCTATCTCTCAGGAAGTTATATCTATGGAGATATTACATCCAATACTTCGGCTACTACTTCATGCTACTTTGTTGTCCCTAAACAGGATGCAACCCACATCTATACACCACAAGTAGAAGCCGATGGCAACACTATAACCACCCATTATTCGGTCATCGCCTATAATCCGACGGTCACAAATCCGGCAAAATCGGGATGCTGCCTGCTTAGCGAAGATATTACCCGCCTTCCCGACAGGAAACTTGTCGTCGATTGGGAAACACCGGGAATGGTAGCCAACAGCTCCTTATTTTTTCGCATCAGAGGCGCGATGAAAGCCACCAAGCCACGTCTTCTCTACAACTTAATGGGTAGAGACCAACAACTTAATGCACAAAACAGTCTCGACTCCTATAATGAATATGATATATCATTCAGCGCTACCGACTATAAAACACTTGTAGTAAGTACCGGAAATACACCGGTAGAGAATTGTACACTCACAGTATCGCTCGACAACTCATCAACCTATGCCTATGCGGCAGTCGAATCGGCAACAATAAGCTATATGCGATCCAACTGTTTTGATTCTGAACGACAGCCTATCACAATGTTCCTCAACAAACTGCTTCAGGGACGAGGAATATTTATAGCCAATGCACGTAAGTCGACAGTTGTATGGGACGTAACCGATTACCACAACACAGTGCAATTACCATCGATACTTGTTGGCGATGACTTACTGGCCGTAAACGCTATCAACAACACTTCAGTATCGAAACTGATAGCGTTTGACACTGATGGTAAGATTCCATCGGTAAACCTCATGGGTAGCGTTGAATTAGGTACGCTATCTACTATGGAAGTTCCCGAGATGGTGATTATCACAGCTCCTGCCTATCGCTATGCAGCCGAACGGCTGGCCGAGATACACAGATCATTACAAAACATATCGGTAGCAGTGGTTCTGCAACAGGATATTTTCAACGAGTTTTCTTCAGGCGCAAAATCGCCCTACGCAATACGCCGTTTCATGAAAAAGCTCTACGACCGGGACCCGGCCACTCTTAAGCACTTGCTTATCATAGGCCCTGCAACATACGATCCAAGTGGACAAGTCACAGGCAGTACCCACGACGATACCCATGTCATCACCTATGAAACAGAAGACTTCACCTACCAAGGAAACTCGGCCAAGAGCTACTGTTCCGATGCTTTTTACGGAATGCTTGATGGAACCACGCAGTCATATATTATAAATTCCCCGTTGACAATTAATGTAGCACGCATTCCCGTTGCCAACGAAGGTCAACTTCATGCCTACATCAACAAAATTCACCAATACCTTACCCGACCAATTGAAATCGATCATAGAGCCCACGCCCTGATAATAGGAGATTATGGTGACAATGGCGGACATACAGTTCAAGCCGATGCTTTGGCCGACTCGATCCAAACCGTCTGGGCACCAAATACAACTGTTACCAAAGCGATGTTAGGTCTTTTCGGAAACGCCAATATTGCGCTAAACAAGGTTACTTCGACCATTAACAAGGGAGTGGGATATATCTCCTATTCGGGTCATGGCAGCACCACAAGTATAGGTTCCAATAACTTTTTCAAACGCCAGTCGGCATCGCTTCTTAACAATTCGACCTATCCTTTCATAATGCTATCGACATGCTACTCACTCGGTTACGATCGCGATGAGCACGGCATAGCCGAGTCTCTGTTATTGAAAGAGAACGGTGGAGGCATCGCTGTTATCGGGGCCGGACGATCGGTGCAGATGTCGCTCAATCAATATCTTAATCTTCGTGTAGCCCACGAGTTTTATAATCTTTCAGAGAGCAACTGCACCGGTGACATCTACCGTGTAGCCCGCAACTACTTGATGAAGCGCTATGCCTCACGCGATCTCGTTTTAAACACAGCCTGCTACAATTTCATCGGTGACCCGGCACTTCCGCTATATCCACACACCCATGGCATCACAATCGATAATGACGACCGGATCACGATAAACCCATTGTCGTCAAACTCCATAAACGGGTACATAACAACCGATGGCAGTCCCGACAACAGTTTCAACGGTACTATAATTGTAAACCTTTATAATCCTGCAGTAACCGACTCGACTACCTACGACAAAAGCGCATCAGATCTCAAAATAACCCGACGAGAGACTATAGTGGCATCGGCTCAAGGTACAATAACCGACGGACGGTTTTCCACCCAACTTCATTGCCCCATAGTAACAGAGTCGGGCAACGATTTTGTAATCACAGTACATGCCCTCAGCTCCAATAACTACGATCGTGCTGTCACATCTTTGACTAATGTAACGGTCAATGAACTTAACAACGATACTGATCTAAGTGACCCTGAAGGACCTGAAATTGAATTGTTTTACATCAACACTCCCAATTTCAGCAACGGTGATATGGTAGGCAATGAATTTACAATACACGCCCTGATCAAGCCTTCAAAATGGGGCATTTCAACAATCACCACTCTTGATCGTCCCACCTATCTGTTAATCGATGGCAATCGCTACACCGACATTCTCGGCAGTTCATCATTAGACCCGGATGGCAACCTGATTATAACCTACACTCCGGAGAATATCAACGATGGTTCCCACTCAGCCACAATCGTGATCAGTGACAATGCTGCAAACCGTTCAACGGCCTCGCTATCGTTCAACACTATCTCCGAAAAAAAAGTGGTCTCATTGAACATTGATGAAACGACAGCATCGGGCAGCGTAACAGTCAGCCTAAAACATGACCTTGATAATGAACCTACCGGATCATTAACAATTGAAGACGCAGCCGGTAATGTTGTGCGTCACATCAATAATACCAAATTTCCTTTCACTTGGGATCTTACTGACAATAATCACAAAACCGTGCCCGATGGGCGTTATACCTTGCGTGCCCACCTTAAAAGTGGACTGCTACACACTCTAACACCCGACACAAGCGTTATAGTAGTAAAAGAATAATATATGACTTTATTATAGTATCAAGATGAAACTTACAGCCCAACGTTCAAGTATGTTACATGGAGTGTTGCTGATTGGCCTTTTTGCCTGCGCTGCATTCTATATTGGCAGTGCCAAAATATTTACCGACCTGTCACTTAGCCCTATGATTATAGGTATAGTGCTGGGTATGATATATGCCAACTCCCTTAGAAACCACCTTCCCGAAACCTGGGTTCCGGGTATACAATTCTGCTCAAAACGGTTGTTACGTCTCGGCATTATCCTGTATGGATTCAGATTGACGTTTCAAGATATTGCCAATGTAGGTCTCGCCGGCATCACTATAGATGCCATCATAGTCACCGTAACCATTATAGGAGGTTATCTAATTGGTAGCCGTCTACTGAAAATGGATCGTGACACCGCGATGCTGACATCGGTGGGAAGCGGCATTTGTGGAGCGGCCGCAGTGTTGGGTGCCGAGGCCACTATGCGCACCAAACCCTATAAGACGGCTGTCGCTGTAGCTACTGTTGTCATATTTGGGACACTCTCGATGTTCATTTACCCCATAGCCTACCGCACGGGCCTTCTCGATTTAACACCGGGTGAAATGGGAATTTTCGGAGGCTCGACCCTTCACGAAGTGGCACACGCAGTAGGTGCCGGCAACGCGATGGGCGATGAGATTGCATCAACAACCGTGATAGTAAAAATGATACGTGTAATGATGCTCGTTCCGGTTCTTCTTATCTTGGGTGTATGGGCCGCTCGCCGCGTGCGTTCAGGCAACAACGATGGTCACGCTGAGGGTAAGAAGAAAATTGCAATTCCTTGGTTTGCTTTCGGTTTTCTATTGGTTATTGGACTGAACTCCCTGTCGGTGTGGTTGAACACGGCATTCAGCACTCCTATGGGACTGCCTGCCGGAGTCGTTGACATTATAAATTACATTGACACATTCCTTCTCACCATGGCAATGGTGGCTCTCGGTGCCGAAACTTCGATCGACAAATTTAAAAAAGCAGGTGCAAAACCGTTTATACTTGCTTTCATCATATACATATGGTTGCTTGGCGGAGGCTATCTGTTGGCCCGATACCTCGCGCCAGTGCTTCTTTAATTCTTACTCTGTTTAACTTCACTACATCAAAGCCATGAACATTTCACCTACACCTGAGGCCACGACACGTCGCGATAGCGTGGTTATTATCCCTATGTATAACGAAAGGGAAAATGCTGCCGCGATTATTGACGCTGTCATGGCACGTCCCCACCCTATGGATGTATTGGTTATCGACGATGGTTCTCCCGATGGCACTGCCAGGATCGTGAAGGAACAGATGGAAAAGTACCCCGGGCGTGTTCACCTTATCGAACGTCAAGGAAAGTTAGGTCTCGGAACTGCCTATATCGCCGGGTTTAAACGTGCATTGGCCGACGGGTATGAATACATCTTCGAGATGGATGCCGACTTCTCCCATAATCCCGATGACCTTATGGCTCTCTACGATGCCTGTGCCCACAAAGGTGCCGATGTTGCCATTGGTTCACGCTACATCACAGGAGTGAATGTGGTAAACTGGCCTATGGGACGGGTATTAATGAGCTACTATGCATCAAAATATGTGAGAATAGTAACCGGAATGCATATCAAAGATACAACAGCCGGATTCGTTTGCTATCGACGTCGGGTGCTCGAAACCATTGAACTCGACAAGATACGGTTCAAAGGTTACGCCTTCCAGATAGAAATGAAATTTACAGCCCATAAGTGTGGTTTCAAAATCATGGAAGTTCCCATCATTTTTGTTAACCGCGTACTCGGTGAAAGCAAAATGAACAGTGGTATATTTGGCGAGGCGGTCTTCGGTGTGATAAGACTAAAATGGTCAAGCTGGTTCAGAAAATATCCCAAATATAATCAACAAGTTACTTCAGATAAACAATGAAACAACTTATTTATAATGCCGTTATAGTTGACGCCGACAAGTTTTTCAATGGTTATATAGTTATTGATGACTCTAAAATACAACTTGTTGGTGAAGGAGAACCTTCGGCCGATTTGCTTGCCGATTCATCGCTACTGCTTATTGACTGTAATGGTGACATGATAATGCCCGGCGCTATCGACACCCACGTTCACTTCCGTGACCCCGGGCTCACTGATAAAGGAGATATGAAAAGTGAAAGCCGGGCTGCTGTTGCCGGAGGCGTCACATCCTACATAGATATGCCTAATACAAGGCCCGCTACTGTCTCAATCGAGACTTGGCAGAAAAAAATGGATCATGCCGCCACCACCTCAGTAGCCAACTACGCTTTCTTTATCGGAGCTACCAATGACAACATAGGCCAGATACTCGAGGCTGACTACACTCGCGTACCCGGTATCAAACTTTTCCTCGGCTCCTCAACAGGCAACATGTTGGTTGACAATGATGATACTCTCGTTCAGCTTTTTGCAAACGCAAAATCCATAATAGCTGTACACGCTGAGGATGAAGCTACAATAAAGACTAACCGAGCCACCATCGAGTCACGCTACAAGGCTGGTGAGGTTCCCCTTCAACTGCACAGTGTGTTGCGCGATCGCACAGCATGCTTTAAAGCCTCGAAACACGCCGTAGAGTTAGCTCGAAAACATGGCGCGCGTCTTCATCTTCTTCACATTTCAACGTTCGAAGAATTGTCACTGCTTGAACCTGGCTCTGTCGACACTAAAATGATCACTGCCGAGACATGCCCTCACTATCTGCTATTCACCGAAACCGACTTTTCAACCAAAGGTGCCCGCATAAAGTGTAATCCCGCCATCAAAGCCGACAGCGACCGTCTGGCGCTGATACGTGGTATCTCGGAGAGCTTGATCGACACCATTGCCACCGACCATGCACCTCACCTGCCTGCCGACAAGAAGGGAGATCTGTTCAAGGCGGCATCGGGAATGCCAGGAATACAATTCTCTTTGCCCACTATGCTCTCTTTGGAACTACAACCATCCTTAGTATCTAAACTTATGAGCGGCAACCCGGCAACACTGTTCGGTATCAAGAATCGTGGATACATTAGAGAGGGCTATGCGGCCGACATCGTCAGGGTAGCTGTTCTCGATGAACCTCACACAGTAACCGATGGTGAGGTAATCAGCAAGTGTGGTTGGACGCCCTACGACGGCACGCGCCTAAACCACCGCGTGGTTACAACCTGGGTCAACGGCTTCATCGCCTTCGACAATAATACCGTCGCAACCCAACTTCACGCCCAACCATTAAGATTTGAATCCCGTTAACAAACATGCCTCACCGCGTGTTATAATGTAGATATGAAAGAATTTGTCATAAGTAAAGAAACAACCGAGAACGCAGTCCTTGTCGGACTCGTTACCCGCGATCAAAGCGAAGAGAAAGTCAATGAGTATCTCGATGAACTCGAATTCTTAGCCGATACCGCTGGGGCCGTGACCGTAAAACGTTTTGTCCAAAAGCTCGACTTCCCCAATCCACGCACGTTTGTGGGTAAAGGCAAACTCGATGAGATAAAACTCTTTGTCGAGGAAAATGAGATAGGCATGGTTATATTTGACGACGACCTTTCAACAAAACAGGTTCAGAACATTGAACGTGAGCTACAGATAAAGGTTCTCGATCGCACGAGCCTTATTCTCGATATTTTTGCCAAACGCGCACAAACCGCCAACGCACGCGCACAGGTAGAACTAGCCCAATACCAGTACCTGCTGCCTCGATTAACACGGCTGTGGACTCACCTTGAGCGTCAACGTGGAGGTATCGGAATGCGTGGTCCGGGTGAGACTCAAATAGAGACCGACCGTCGTATTATCCTTGATAAAATCTCCCGACTTAAAGAGGAACTCCGCGCTATCGATAAACAAAAATCGATTCAACGCAAGAACCGTGGCAAGCTTACCCGTGTCGCATTGGTAGGTTATACCAATGTGGGCAAATCAACCCTCATGAACCTTCTCAGCAAAAGCGAGGTCTTTGCCGAGAACAAACTTTTCGCCACCCTCGACACTACGGTCAGAAAGGTTATTATCGACAATTTGCCATTCCTGCTCACCGACACCGTAGGGTTCATTCGCAAACTGCCCACACACCTTGTCGACTCGTTTAAATCAACGCTTGATGAAGTGCGCGATGCCGACCTGTTAGTTCACGTAGTCGACATAAGCCATCCGCAGTTTGAGGAACAGATAGAAGTGGTAAACAAGACTCTACGCGACATTTGTGGCGACAGCGAGAAACCTATGATCATGGTGTTCAACAAGATCGATGCCTTCTCCTACACTCCCAAAGATGCCGATGACCTTACGCCTAAAACGCGCAAGAACATCTCGCTTGAGGAACTCAAAGCCACATGGATGAATAAACTCCACGACAACTGTGTTTTCATCTCGGCTAAAACCGGCCGCAATATCGATGAGCTAAAAAACCTTCTCTACGACAAGGCTAAGGAGATACACCTAAGCCGTTTCCCTTACAACGACTTCCTGTTCCAACGCTACGATGATATAGCCGAGACCCAGGAAGATAATACTCCCAAGCAATGAGCAGCCGGCAGGTAATGACATGGCCACGCCTCGTCAATGACTCGCGATATGGACTTGAAGAGACAGCAACCGACAAGGTAGGTGTAAGGAGCGATTTCCGTCGCGACTATGACCGTCTTGTCTTCTCATCGCCATTTCGCCGCTTACAGAACAAGACCCAGGTCTTCCCATTGCCGGGCGGCAGCATATTTGTTCACAACCGTTTGACCCACAGCCTTGAAGTGTCATCGGTAGGCCGATCGATCGCTGCCGAGGTAATGATTTCGTTACTTCCCAAATACAATTCCCGCCCCGAGATGGAGGCATTGATGTCGATAGGAGAAATCGTAGCAGCCGCCTGTCTGGCCCATGATTTAGGAAATCCTCCGTTTGGGCACTCGGGTGAAAAAGCCATATCCACATTTTTCTCGGAAGGTGATGGAGCCGACCTAAGAAAAGAACTTACCGAATCAGAGTGGAGTGATCTCATTCATTTCGAAGGCAATGCCAACGCTCTTAGAGTACTGACCCATCACTTCAACGGACGCCGACATGGCGGATTCGGAATGACCTATACTACTTTAGCCTCTATTGTAAAGTACCCCTACGAGTCGACTATCGCGGGCAAAAAAAGTAAATTCGGGTTCTTCAATACCGAACGCGAGACATACTTTAAGATAGCCCGTGAGCTCGGCATTATACAACATCAGCGTCACGATGGCAAACTCGAGTTTGCACGCCACCCGCTGGTATATATCGTTGAAGCAGCCGACGACATCTGTTACGAGATAATGGATATAGAGGATGCACACAAATTAAAGATCCTTCCTACCGACCAAGTGGTGGCTCTATTGCTCGCTTTCTTTGAGGGAGAACAACTCGAAAGAATGAAAAACGCAATAGCTACCATCTCCGACCCTAACGAGGTTATCGCTCACCTACGCTCGGCAGTAATCAGCACCTTGGTTTCAAAATGTGCCGAAGCTTTCGTTGTCAATGAGGAAGATATTATGCACGGGCGTTTCAAAGGTACTTTACTTAAAGCTATTCCTGAAACACAACAACGCGCCTACGATGCCTGCAATAATGTTTCATGGAATAAGATATACTGTGCCGGCGAAGTGGTGGATATCGAGCTGGCAGGTAATCGTATTATAACATTCCTGCTGCAAAAATTCATACACGCAGTCCGATTCCCCGAACTTAACTATTCACGACTGCTCTTGTCAAAAGTTCCGGAACAATACGATGTCAAAGCTCCAACGCTTTTTGGCCGTATTCAGGCTGTTCTTGACCATATATCGGCCATGACCGATGTATATGCACTCGACTTGTACCGCAAACTTAACGGTCAATCGCTACCGGCTCTCTAATTCCTGTTAATGATGATACGATACTTATTTATACTGATTTTTGCATTGATGTCGGAAATTACTACAGCTGTAACGCCCGACAAGGTTCCGAATGTGCACGTTGCCCGCGCTACTTCGTGGGTCAGCGACCCCGACAACTTGCTGTCACAACAGGCTCGCATGCAGGCCGACTCAATGTTGAATCGTCTCAACAACGGAGCCACTACCGAAGTAACAGTGGCGATAGTTGCCGATCTCGATGGTCAGGATATCGACTCGTTTGCAACCGAATTGTTCGAGTTATGGGGTATTGGGAAAAAAGATCGCGACAATGGACTACTGCTCGTAATCTCCCGTGATGACCGTCGCGCGGCTCTTCGCACAGGCTACGGGATGGAGGGTGTCATCAACGACGGCAGAGCCGGCCGTATAATACGCAGAGATATCGCTCCTAATATGAAAGCCGGTAATATTGATCAAGCTCTCATCAGTGCAATACAATCAATCGATCAATACATCACCGATCCCGAAGCGGCCGACTACCTGCATAGCGATCAAAAGAACTCGACAGGCAGCGGTGATGACTTCAAATCTTTTCTCAACGGTTGGCTGGCAATATCAGCGTTAATAGTATCAGCTCTTATCGCATGGCTTCTGATAACCTATTTTTCAACCGGCAAGCAAACAGATCCTCAACGCTACGGGCGCCTCGATACCATGCGCCTGCCCATACTGATGGCTATTCCACTAACTCTTGGTCTGGCACTCGTTGCTTGGATACCTCTCTGGTTGTTGATGCGCCACGTCAGGTTACATCGACACAGTTGTCCAAACTGTGGTACCCGAATGAAGCGCGTTGACGAAATTCACGACAATGACTACCTTACTCCAGCCCAGGACATGGAAGAAAAATTAAACTCAGTCGACTACGATGTGTGGCTCTGCCCTCGCTGCAACGAAACCGATATTCTTCCCTACATCAACCGCAAGGCCACATATACCACCTGTCCTCAATGTGGCGCGCGAGCCAGGGCTTTGGTTGCCAACCGCATCCTTCGTCAACCGACAACCCGCTATGAAGGCCAGGGAGTTAAAATTTACCGCTGCTACAATTGTGGCAAAGAAACATCTCTACCCTACACTATAGCCAAAATAGTAGAGCCTCCTATCATCATAACCGGTGGTGGAGGCCGCGGATTTGGTGGTGGCGGCGGATTCTCGGGAGGCAGTTTCGGAGGTGGCATGACCGGTGGTGGCGGTGCTTCGGGAGGATGGTAGTCAGTTTTTTATTACCTTAATCGGTCCAATTGATAGTTATTACAGACTAAAACCTAAATAAAACCCAAATATGAAAGAACTAAAGGATATATCTATGGGTGGAGAACGTCCGCTGTTCGCTTCCCATGACCTTAAACTCACAAATGTAACGATCACTGCCGGCGAAAGTGGCATAAAATGCTGTTCCAACATAGAAGCCGACAACTGCCGCTTTGAAGGCAAATACCCCTTCTGGCATGTCGATAAATTTAAAATCAGTAACTGCCTGTTTACCCCCGGTGCTCGTGCAGCACTTTGGTATTCGCGTGATTTGGAAATGACCGATACCATAGTTGATGCACCAAAAATGTTTCGCGAAATGGAGTCACTACGTCTCGAACGCGTCAAACTGAACGATGCGCTCGAAACATTCTGGCACTGCAACAAGGTAAAACTCGAGGATGTCGAGATAAAGAACGGTGATTACCTGTTCATGCACTCACGTGACATCAAAATTCGCAACTACCGCCAACAAGGCAACTACTCGTTCCAATATTGCAAGAATGTTGAGATACATAAAGCTGTGATCGATTCGCGCGATGCATTCTGGGAAACAGAAAACGTGACAGTCTACGACTCTGATATCGATGGCGAATTTCTTGGATGGCACTCGAAGAACCTTAAATTCGTGCGTTGTAAAATCAGCGGAATCCAACCTCTATGCTACTGCGAAGGACTAGTACTGGAAGACTGCGAAATCGACCCGTCGTGTAACCTTGCATTTGAAGATTCAAGCGTTAAAGCCACTGTAAACACAGTAATAACCTCGGTAAAAAATCCTCGTGAAGGCTCTATAATTGCCAAGGGCTATGGTGAGATTATCTTTGACGAGAACCTGCGTCGCCCCGGTAATTGTAAACTCCAAATCAAGAACTGATGACAGGCAGCGACAAGCTATTTGACACAACGCCATCGAGACTCGGCAGCGGATCATATAAATGGGACTCCGCTGCCGATCGCGATGTCATCCCGCTATGGGTGGCCGACATGGACTTTAAAGTCGCTGAGCCTATAATGGAAGCTCTAAGAAAACGTGTTGAACACGGTGTCTTTGGCTACACATTAGTTCCTGACGAATACTACAAGGCTATAAACCATTGGTATAACACTCGTTATAGCGTTATACTACCACCCTCTCTACGCCCCGTCTATACACAGGGAGTAGTACCTGCCATATCGGCTGCCATAAAGGCTTTGACACGCCCGGGCGATGCCGTCGCTGTCCTTACCCCGGTCTACAACTGCTTCTTCTCTTCAATCAGAAACAACGGGTGCATGCTTGCCGGGGTTGAACTTAAGCGCATTGACTCCGACGATAAGTTCAGCTATGAAATAGACTTTGAAAAACTCGAGTTCACACTCAGCGACCCACGCACACCGGTACTTCTATTTTGCAATCCCCACAACCCGGCATGTCGCACATGGCGTCGCGACGAGTTGCAACGTGTCTACAACCTATGCCGTAAAACCGACACAATACTCCTCAGCGATGAGATACACGGAGACCTCACTATGCCCGGCTATCGGTTCACTCCCATTGCCTCTCTTGATGGAGATCCGCTTAAACACACCGTGACATTCAGTTCTCCATCAAAGGCTTTCAACATTGCCGGACTGCAGATAGCCAATATCCTTACCGACTCACCTCGTCTACGCTACTTGATCGACCGGGCGATAAACGACAATGAAGTGTGTGACGTCAATCCATTTGGTGTCGCTGCTCTCATTGCTGCCTACAATAATGGAAGTGAATGGCTTGATCTTCTACGCGACTACATCAACAACAACTATATCTATCTATGTGATGTTCTCAAGCAATGCCTGCCAATGGCACACATTGCAAAGCTCGAAGCTACCTATTTGGCATGGATCGATGTAAGCTTCATATCTTTGCCCGATGAGAAGATCGAAGAGTATCTCGTACACCATAATAAAGTTTGGGTAAATGCCGGCAGCATGTATGGATCACGGCAAGGCTACATCCGAATCAATCTCGCTACATCACGCCAACGTCTCGAAGAGGGATTGAAACGCGTAGTCGACGGATTACTAACCTGCTATAAGAGCTTCCCAACAGTCCAATCATAATGGCCGATATTTCCTACATACAAGACGGCAAAGCCACCACATTTAAACAACAGCTCTCGCTTGCTGCCAAACTTGCCCTGCCCGCTATCTTAGCTCAATTGTCGAGCATCATTATGCAATATATCGATGCATCGATGGTGGGACGTCTCGGGACCGAACCGGCAGCCGCCATTGGTCTGGTTTCAACCTCCTTGTGGCTGTTCTGGGGTATATGTTCAGCTATTACAATGGGATTTTCAGTCCTTGTGTCCCATCGCGTGGGAGCCAAAGATTATACCTCGGCTCGCGATATCCTGCGACAATCAATCACTGCCACCCTTGTATTCAGTGTTATTATTACAGCCATAGGTCTACTCATAGCCGAGCCACTGCCACGATGGCTCGGTGGCAACCCTGAGATTACAGGACAAGCCTCGCGATACTTCATGGTATTCGTCTCAGCACTTCCCATGCTCAGCCTCAACTATCTTGCCGGAGGCATGCTGAGATGTGCCGGCAACATGAAGGTGCCGAGTATGCTTAACATTATGATGTGTCTGCTCGATGTTGTGTTCAACTATCTGCTTATTTTTGAAACCAGACCGGTCGAATGGTTCGGCATGAATTTCACCATGCCGGGAGCCGGCCTCGGGGTTACCGGAGCTGCACTCGGAACCGTTATAGCCGAAGTCATTACAGCCGCTTCTATGCTATACTTCCTTTGCTTCCGTGAGAAAGGTCTCGCGTTGAAAGGAACCAACGGCAGTTTCAAACCTGTAAAATCATTGATAAAAAAAGCACTCGGCATTTCAGCTCCAATGACCATAGAACATGGCGTCATTTGTGGTGCTCAGGTTATGATAACCGTTATTGTAGCTCCGCTCGGACCCGTAGCTATAGCCGCCAATGCTTTTGCCATTACTGCCGAAAGCCTCTGCTATATGCCTGGATACGGAATCGGTGATGCTGCCACCACTCTCGTGGGACAGAGTCACGGAGCCAACAATCCATATCTCGTGAAACGATTCGGCTACATAACAGTAGGACTCGGCATGGTAGTGATGACCTTGATGGGAGTGATACTCTACATAACCGCCCCATTGATGATGGAGATAATGACCCCCGTAATCGAGATCAGAGCTTTAGGAGCCGAAGTGCTCAGAATTGAAGCTTGGGCCGAGCCTATGTTTGCAGCCTCTATAGTTGCATACGGGGTCTTTGTGGGCCGAGGAGACACCATCGTCCCGGCATGCATGAACTTTGGCAGTATTTGGCTCGTGAGAGTTCCATTAGCAGCATGGCTCGCCACCTACTATTCAGGGGGCGAACCGAGCGCAGCCGGCTTGAAAGGCGTATGGCTGGCAATGGCGATAGAGCTTACATTCCGCGGACTAATCTTCTTAGTGCGCCTCTCTCGCCTGGAACGCAGCGCCCATGAGCAACGATAGCTGTGAAGTCTAAAAAAATTTGAGAACGATTGAACCAATCGGTCACCCGAGATGTTATAATATCGTAAGCAACAAAGAAAGTAAGAGCTTTTCCATTGCTAAGAT
>CANOKG010000002.1 GCA_947566655.1 uncultured Muribaculaceae bacterium
CAACTACACCGCTCGAATCGCGACGCAACAAGCAATTCTACGATACTCAATGAGACCACTATTTATCATACCGGCCCGAGGCGGTAGCCGTGGCATACCCCACAAGAACATCAAACTTCTTGTAGATAAGCCACTCATTGTCTATACAATTGAAGTCGCCCGCCAGGCAGGTGCTCCCGACAGCCACATATTGGTAAGTACCGATGATCCTGAAATATCGAGGACGGTTCTCCAGTCAACCGGACTCAATATTCCGTTCCTTCGCCCGGCGGCTTTAGCCACCGATACAGCCGGTTCAAGAGAAGTCATACTTCACGCAATGAAAAAGGCTACCGAACTCAGATTGGAATTTGATGTAGTAGTTCTGCTTCAGCCAACATCGCCTCTACGCATTGCCGATGATATCACGGGTGCACTGTCTCTCTACAATCCCGAAGTTGACATGGTTGTGAGCGTTACCGAAGCTCCCTGTAATCCTTACTACGATTGCTTCGAGATTGATCAGAAAAGTCAAACGCTACACGTATCGAAAGGTGATGGTCTTATAACCCGTAGACAGGACGCCCCGCCGGCATGGGTCTACAACGGTGCTGTCTACGTTATCAATCCTATTTCTATTAAAAATTTCAAACTCGGTGAATTCAAACGACGCATTCCCTATTTGATGCCTCGTGAACGCAGCATCGACATTGACACTGACATGGATTGGATGATTGCCGAAATGATTATAAAAGAACAGTTATGATTTACAAGCATTTACTATCAAACAACGCGACGCTCATAGAAGCACTTGCCGGGCTCAACAACCTGTCGGGCGGATTAATGACGCTGATGATCATCAACGACAAAAGCCAACTCGTTGGTACACTCACTGATGGTGACATACGCCGCGCTCTTTTATCAGGCGCAACACTTGACACTCCTGTTGATCGAATCATGCAACAAAACTTTAAGTCGATGTCTGTTGATCAAGTAGATGTATCAAAACTCAGGGAGTTACGTGAAACCGGTATCAAATTGCTGCCATTGCTAAATAAAGACAAGTCAATAAGTCGGTTACTTGACCTGTCTGACAACAGCAGCCTGCTGCCAGTAAGCGCGGTGTTAATGGCCGGTGGTCGTGGTGAACGGTTAAGGCCACTCACCGACCGCATTCCCAAGCCATTGCTTCCTATCGAAGGTAAAGCTATAATCGATTACAATATCGAAGCACTCTCAAGAGCCGGCATAACCGATATAACGGTCACGACACGTTACCTCGCACAACAAATACACGACCATTTTGCATCGCCTGTTGGAGGTGTAAATGTAAAGTGTGTTGAAGAAGAGAAACCTTTAGGCACTATCGGAGCATTGGCACTTATCGAGCGGAACAAAGACACCGATGTCACATTGGTCATGAACAGTGACTTGTTGACAACCATCTCGTTTGAAGAGATGTACTTGACCCATATACAACGTAAAGCCGATATTACTATAGCCGTGCTACCATATACTGTTTCAGTACCTTATGCAATTCTTTGCACAGAAACAGAATCTAACAAAGTGACGGCAATAGAGGAGAAACCGACATATTCTTACTATGCCAACGCCGGGATATATCTGATCAACAATAATCTGCTCGACAACATTTCAAAAAACGAAAGAATTGATGCTACAGATTTTATAGAACAAGCAATAGCCAACCAACTGCCGGTTACCTACTATCCAATCAACGGCACTTGGATAGATATTGGAACTCCGACCGATTTTAAACAAGCCGAGGTGCTAATGAGGCACCTTCGCAACTTTTCTCGTTCCTGATACGTTTTAAGTACGAACTTTAAAGAATTCAAGTATGCCAGAATCGAATTTCATAGATTATGTAAAGATACTTTGCCGATCGGGCAAGGGTGGTGCAGGCTCACGCCATTTCTACAGAGCCAAATACGTCCCTAAGGGTGGTCCTGATGGTGGCGATGGAGGCCGTGGCGGTCACATCATTCTGCGTGGTGACCGAAACATGTGGACCCTCCTGCCTTTGAGATATCGCCGGCACCTGTTTGCCGGCAATGGTCAGAGCGGCTCGGGAGGTCGTAGCTTCGGTAAAGATGGCGATGACATTATTGTTGACGTACCATGTGGAACCGTTGTGTTTGACGCTGAAACCGGAGAATATCTATGTGAGGTAACCGATGATGGCCAAGAAATAAAACTACTCAGAGGTGGTCGTGGTGGACTCGGTAACTGGCACTTTAAATCAGCAACCAACCGGACTCCGCGCTATGCTCAACCGGGAGAACCGGCAATTGAACGCAGTATAATACTGGAGCTAAAACTTCTTGCCGATGTCGGCTTGGTGGGATTCCCCAATGCCGGAAAATCCACTCTACTGTCGGCCGTTTCAGCTGCACGTCCCAAAATTGCCGACTATCCTTTTACCACCATGGAACCTCAACTCGGCATTGTCTCTTATCGAGATAACAAATCGTTTGTGATGGCCGACATCCCAGGTATCATTGAGGGCGCCAGCGAGGGAAAAGGTCTTGGATTGAGATTCCTACGGCACATTGAACGAAACGCAGTACTACTTTTCATGGTACCAGCCGATGCCGATGACATTAAAGCCGAATACAAAGTGCTTCTTAAAGAGCTCGAGCAGTTCAATCCTCAATTAATGGACAAACCACGTCTACTGGCTATTTCCAAAAGCGATATGCTCGATGATGAGTTGATGGAAGAGATCTCCAAAACACTCCCCGATGATCTACCTCACATATTTATATCATCGGTAACCGGTCTCGGCATAACCGAGTTAAAAGATATGCTTTGGGAAGCAATCAATGATGAGAACAACCGTATCGAAGGATCAACACCTATTACCCACCGTCCACTTGATGGACATCACCGTGTAAGAGAAGAAGATGAGTTCATTTTTGAAAACGTACCGGCTATGCCCGAAGAGGATGAAGAAATGGAAGACTTTGGCGAAGACTGCGGTGGCTAAATGCTCGATGAAGATGAATATGAGTGGGACGAGGATATAGAGCCCGAAGATGACGATGAAACCGGGAAATAAAAAAATAAAATGCCTCAACTATAATACAGGCAGCAATAGCGGTATAATCGCTTTCTCAACCCGGCGTGATACCGACTTTCCTGATCTCCCCTACTCTGGATTCAATGCATGCTATTACACACACGGCGACCCCATAGAGGTCGCCGCGTGCCGTGATAGTCTTCTTGACATGTTGCCCGGAATTACCCGATTGATCATGCCGCGACAAGAACACACCGCCAACGTAATCGATGTTGACACCAATAATAATAATTTTCCGGTCGGTATTGATGGTATCATTACTCAAGAAAAAGGGATTGCTCTTGCAATAAATACAGCCGACTGTGTTCCAATCCTATTATTCGACCCTGCTGCCAAAGTAATAGGAGCTGTTCACTCGGGATGGCGTGGAACAATAGGACATATCGCTGTCAAAGCTGTCAATCTGATGATTGAGAAAGGAGCTTCGCGATCTGACTTAAAAGTGATTATGGGACCTTCAATATGCACCAACTGTTTTGAGGTGGGCCATGAAGTAGCAAGCCTATTTGAGAACCAGTTTGGATCAGAGACAATCATGCAAAAAGCCGAGTGGACACGCCCGCATGTAGATCTGAAACGTGCGATATCGATAGATCTTGGAAAATCAGGAATCAATAAAGATAATATATCTTTGTCGACACCATGCAGTCATTGCGAATACCAAACATGGTGGTCGGCCCGTAAAATGGGGATAAATTCAGGTCGCACACTATCAGTTATAGCAATTATAGATTAAACAACCTCTAAAGTAAAAGATTACTGAAAGATTGATTTTATGGAGAAAAAACGGGATTTCATACATCATAGCTGAAAATACTTGCAAGCACTGTTTCCTGAGTGTAACTTTGTGTCATAATAAAAATCAAATTTATAACGCATAAACACTTGGCCTCATGGAAAAAAATATCAACATTCCCGCTATACCCTCTAACACTAATACATCAAAGGAGGCTAATACCGCCATTCCTCCAGTCCCAGGGAAAAACATACAGGAAGTTGCCAAAAATCTAAAAAAGGATGTAAATGGAAATGTAATAACCGGTGCGGCCATAACAGGTGCTTCTACTGCTATTGGCGCTCTCGTAGGTGCGGTGGCCGGCTCTTTAACCGTTAACGCAATGAACAGTAACGAGATCAACCCCGACGATATAATAATTGATGTAGAGCCAAACGATCCCGATATCGACCCAATCGTTGTTGATCCCGAACCTATTCCCACTCCCGGGCCACAGCCTGTACCAATGTCAGCCCCCGCACCAAGTCAAGAAATACAGATTACTGATTACCAACACATAACCGATCCAAATGGAATAGAAATGGATATTGCGATACTTAACATAGATGGAACCGAAGTAGGTATTATCGACTATGACATGGACGGACGCGCCGACATCATGATAGCCGATGCCAACGGTGATGGAGTTATTGATGAAAATGAAGTTGTTCAACTTGATGATATAGACATCTCGATGATGGCTCTTCAGGAACAATGCAATAATGACAACAATATCTACCTTGCTCAAAACGATCCTGATTACACTAACGATGCTAACGTTGACAATTACTTTGCTTGAAAACACACAACACGTAACGTTACAATTCACAAGACAGCAATGCCTCTATATCCCGGGCATTGCTGTTGTTTTTCTTATTTAACCGCATTACTCTGGAAAAGCACTTGCCTGCTACACAAATTGTTGGTAAATTTGCAATAAATATGGACTATACGCTTTGAGTTTATGGAATATAACAAGAGTAATAGAAAACCACGCACGCTTGAACTGCTTGCTCCGGCACGAAATGCAGAAATAGCCATAGCTGCCATTGACCATGGAGCCGATGCTGTGTACATAGGAGCAACACACCACGGTGCTCGTCACGCAGCTGGTAATTCGCTCAATGATATCAAACGTGTGATTGACTATGCACACCTATTCGATGCAAGGGTATATGTTACATTAAACACTATAATATATGACAATGAACTTGAAGAGGTTGAATCACTTGCAAAAGATTTATACCACATAGGAGTAGATGCATTGATAGTACAGGATATGGCTCTCACCGAGATGAAACTGCCACCTATACCACTACATGCGAGCACACAGTGTGACATACGCACTCCTCAACGAGCGCGTTTCCTGCAGGACGCAGGAATGTCACAACTCGTGTTGGCTCGCGAACTGACACTTGATGAGATCAAAGCGATAAGAGAAGAGACTACAGTCCCTCTTGAAGCGTTTGTTCATGGTGCTTTGTGTGTAAGCTATAGCGGTAATTGCCAAGCGAGTCAGGTAATAACTCATAGAAGTGCAAATCGTGGTGAGTGTGCACAAATTTGCCGATTATCCTACAACCTCATCGATGGAAATGGTCACGCCATAATCTCCGATCGACACCTTCTCTCGCTTCGCGACATGAACCGGATAGACTCGCTATCAGAGATGATTGATGCAGGTATCGATTCGTTCAAAATTGAAGGACGCTTAAAAGATTTGGATTATGTCAAAATTGTTGTAAGTGCTTACAGCGAACAACTCGACAAGATAATTAACTCAAGAGGTGATGGCTCTCTAAGGCGTCGCAGCCGAGGTCAGATAAGCCGATCTTTTGAAGCAAAACTTGATGACTCATTCAACCGTGGTTATACCGATTATTTTCTTCACCAACGCCGACCGGCCTCTAAAATGGCGTCAATAGAAACTCCTAAGAACATAGGTAAATCTATTGGTCGTGTAAAAAAAGTATTGGGAAACACACTTTTAATCGAAACTGAGACCCTATTGACCAATGGCGATGGCTTGACTTTCTTTAATCGACAAGGCAAACTACAAGGCTTTCGGGTTAACCGTGTAGACCAATACAATAAAATACAGTTAACATCGGCAATTGACATCAAGCCTGGTACTGAATTATTTCGAAATCATGACATTAAACGTGAAAGCATGATGGCACGCACCACATCCCGACGCGTAATTGATGTAGTGATGAATCTTAGATTTATTGATAACGACACCCGTGTTGCACTTGATATTTCACTTAGCAAAGAGTCACAGATAGAAGCAACCGTTACAGCACCACTGCCACAACCGGAACAAAAAGCTAAACAGCCCCAAAAAGAAGTAAGGAAACGCACTTTGTCCAAATTAGGCGAAACAAATTATAATTTAGTACAATTGAACGACTTGGTCGAAGAAAACTCCTTCATACCTCTTTCTCTGTTAACAGCTTTAAAACGAAAAGCGACCGAGCTACTTGACCAGACCCTTCTTATCCGCCACCAAGTCGAACCACGTAAGCCCCTATCCGTCAAACCATTGCTCAACAACGACAAACTTAATTACACCGATAATGTCGCCAATAAATTAAGTAAGCAATTTTACCTAAAAGCCGGTGCAAAAGAAATTGAACCTGCCATTGAATGTCAAAATGACTGTAAAATTGGGCGACGCAGGGTAATGTTGACCCGATACTGCATTAGACGGGAACTTGGCTACTGCCTTAAAACTCAACGTGGCAAGCAGTTGAAATCCCCTCTCAAATTACAAGGCAGCAATTTTGAGATGGACGTTGAATTTGACTGTTCCCGCTGTGAAATGGCATTATACACATGCCGATAATGAACTATTGAAAAAATTTTATTATTGGTAAAAGGTTTCGTAATTTTGTGTGGTCAACATCTATGGAGACCTACATCGTGAATATAAAACTCTAAATAATCCAAATTATACTACATCTCAATGAAGACTGAACGCATTCTCGTCACCGGTGGCACCGGTTACATAGGATCTCACACCGTGGTTGAACTTCAACAGGCTGGCTACCCAGTTGTTATAATTGATAATCTGTCTAATAGCGACAAAAGCGTACTTGACGGCATCGAAGCCATCACTGGAATCAGGCCCGATTTCATAGAAGCCGATTGCACCGACATCAATGCTCTGAAAGAACTCTTTGCTAAGTATCCCGATATCAAAGGTATAATCAACTTTGCTGCAAGTAAAGCCGTAGGAGAATCGATGCAAAAACCTATACTCTACTACCGCAATAACTTGAACACTTTGATGAATCTTTTGGAGTTGATGGCACCAAACAATGTCAAAGGTATCGTTTTCTCTTCTTCATGCACTGTATATGGCGAACCCGACATCAACCCTGTTACCGAACAGTCGCCCATCAAAAAAGCTACTTCACCCTACGGCAACACAAAACAAATCTCTGAAGAGATCATAACCGATGTAGTCAATGCCGGTGCACCCTTCAAGAGTGTCATACTTCGATACTTTAACCCCGTTGGAGCCCATCCTTCGGCAATGATTGGAGAATTGCCCAACGGTGTACCTCAGAACCTCGTACCTTACCTTACTCAGGCGGCTATGGGTATTCGCACGGAACTCAGTGTTTTCGGTAACGACTACGATACCCCCGATGGATCGTGCATACGCGATTACATTGATGTTGTTGACTTGGCCAAAGCTCACGTGATCGCAGTTGAACGTATGCTTCAGGACAAGAGCAATGAAAAAATCGAAATATTTAACTTAGGTACCGGTCGCGGAGTCTCCGTTCTCGAATTAATCGCTGCTTTTGAGCGTTCAACCGGTGTTAAAGTTCCACATAAGATCGTAGGTCGCCGCGCAGGCGACATAGAGAAAGTCTGGGCTAACCCTAAACACGCCAATGAAGTCCTTGGCTGGACTGCAATGACTCCTCTCGAAGACACCATGCGATCGGCATGGGCCTGGCAGTGCAAACTCCGCCAACAAGGTAAAATGTAATACTCTCCCCTCCAAACATCTTATTTCAACATTGACTACTAAATTTAACATCGCAGTACTGGCGTTCATGACCTCTCTGGCCATGAACGCCCAGACTACTCGCGAAACCATGCTTGAAGACCCGCTAAAGTGTGCCGGAGTCTATATGCCCTACCCCCGGGAGGTATGGAACCACACTCCTGTACCCGAGGGTTATAAAGCATTTTACATAAGCCATTACGGTCGTCATGGTTCTCGTTACCTTATTAACGAAAGTGACTACACCAACACCCTTAATGCGCTGACAAACGCTCAAAATGCCAATCTGTTAACACCACTCGGAATCGAGACTTTACAAAAAGTAAAACAAGCTTATGGCGAAGCCTCAGGACGTGCCGGGGAACTTTCTCCGCTCGGTTACATACAGCACCGGCAAATAGCGTCCCGATTGCTTGATGAATGTTCATCGGCTTTCGATGATGACGCTGTGGTTACAGCGACATCTACAACAAAGATGAGATGTGCCCACTCAATGTTTGCTTTTGTCCAGCAAATAAAAGAATTCAATCCACACCTCTCTATCCCTATGGAATCAAGCAGCCGAAACATGTTCTACATGAGCTACAACAACACCGAAGCTCAAGCATTCAACAGCGCTGATGCTCCATGGTTACCAACGCTCGAAAATTTCAAAAAGAAACTGACGACCCCCGACCGCCTTTTTGCCCAGCTGTTTACAGACACTGAAGAGGCTGCCGACATCATATCCCCCGACAAGTTGATGTGGGGACTATACTGGATTGCGGTCGACCTGCCAAACATGGAGTGCGATGCCAACCTGCTCGACATCTTTACTCCCGAGGAATTATTCAATCTTTGGCAAGTATTCAATTACGAATTCTATACACGCAATTCTTGCAACCCTATAAATAACGGAGTATTCCTTGAAAGTGCCAAGAATCTTCTCAGCAACATTTTAATGACAACCGACCAATACATAAATTCTGGTCAACATGGTGCTACACTTCGATTTGGCCACGACAGCACACTCATCCCATTGGCAGGACTTCTTGGATTTCCAACCGCATCCCGACGTGAAAGCAATCCCGATGAGCTTTATAAGAGCTATGCCGATTATCGCGTCTCTCCAATGGGATCAAACATTCAGATTCGTCTCTACCAAAACGAGCAAGGGGATATCATCGCAAAATTTTTACTCAATGAGAGCGAAGTATCCCTGCCCGACACTCCAACCGATAAATATCCATACTATAACTGGAGCGATGCACGCGCCACATTACAACACATATTAGAAACACCCTTAACAAAATGAACCGCATAGGTAAACTATACTTCAGATATGGTACAATGGGCTCGGCAAAAACCGCCCTATTGCTTAATACAGCCTATTATTGTGAAGAACGTGGCATGCACTACAAATGCCTTAAACCGGTTATTGACACCCGCGACTGTACCAATGTGATAAAATCACGTATCGGTATCGAAAGGGAATGTGACTGGATATATCACGACACCGACCTATACAACTACTCACGCGAATTGTTTGAGAAAACAGGGAAAATGGTCGATTGGTTTTTAATAGACGAAGCCCAGTTCTTAACTGCCGAACAGGTAGACCAGTTATCGCGGGTTGTCGATGACTTCGGTTGCAATGTAATTTGCTACGGTCTCCGAACCGATTTTCAGTCTCGATTGTTTGAAGGTTCAAGAAGACTGTTTGAAATAGCCGATACTATCGATGAGGTTAAATCCACATGCACTTGTGGACATAAAACCATTGTCAACGCCCGCATAGATGCCAACGGCGACTTCGTAAACGAAGGCGCTCAGGTTGAAATTGGCGGTGACGAACGTTATATTGCCGTTTGCCGAAAGTGTTGGCGCAACAAAAGAATCGAGCAGTCTTATCGCGACATACTACCTTTTATTTACCCTGGCTAACACACCCCTACAATTATGAAACGTCTACTATTCATCACTCTACTGTTTATCTCATTAGCTGCAGTAACACATGCGGCTGATCCTTACATACCTTCAAATGAAACTCTTCACTATCGGGTAATGTATAAATGGGGATTGATCAACAAGAAAGCAGGCACTGTTACATTGAATACCCACTCTTTTAAAGATGGACTTTTCAAGTCGACACTAATAGGTCGATCGGCTAAATGGGCCGATGCTTTTTACAGCGTCAGGGATACATTGCTCGGAACAATCATGCAAGACAAACTCGAACCGGTATATTACGAGAAAATCGCCCGCGAAGGTGGCGAATTTAAACGCGATGTCATAGTTTATGACCGGTCGACCGATTCAATTCAAGGTGACTGCCAGCGATGGCGCCAAAAAAAGAAGTCAAATGAGATTATAAAAAGTACAGTTAGTATAAAAGGTACCGGAGTTACTCTTGACATGCTAAGTTCATTCTATTACATGCGCCATATCGACTACCCGGGAATGACTCCTGGAGAAAGTGTCGTCACCAATATTTTCTCAGGTCAAAAAAAGGAGACGCTGAAAATTACCTACCGCGGCAAGCAGAATGTTTCAATAGGCAACACTGAAAAAGAATGCTACTATATAACATTCAGTTTCACCGGTGATAACGGTAAGAAAAGCAGCGATAACATGTATGCCTGGATATCGACCGATTCCAGCCGTCGCCCTTTAATGTTAATGGGTACTCTTCCCGTTGGTTCCATAAGGTGCTATCTTGAAGAATAATCGGGTCAATAAATTGTCTCCGGATGATGAATTTTACTCATTTTTGGGTATTGACTGTCATCAGTTATATTACGACCTTTGCACCAACAAATCTCAGTTAAACCTATCGAGCATGCCAAAACAATGTTATTATCTGAATTAAAAGCTAAAGAAGAGGCCGTAATTACAAAAATTCATGGTCACGGCGCGTTTCGTAAACGCGTGATGGAGATGGGATTTGTAAGAGGACGCAGGGTTACAGCTGTACTTACCGCCCCGCTACGGGACCCGGTTAAATACAGCCTGATGGGTTATGAAGTATCTCTTCGCCGCAGCGAGGCCGACCTTGTGGAAGTGATTCCTATTGATGATGATAATGACAAAAACTTATTAGAAAACAGAACAGTAAACAACGACTCAACACAAAATGCCACTGCCGACTTCAATGATTTTGACCCCAAAGAGATAAAAGACTACAACGGACACTCCCACACTATAAACGTAGCCTTGATAGGAAATCCAAATTGTGGTAAAACATCATTGTTCAATATAGCCTCGGGGGCCAGCGAACATGTCGGAAACTATAGCGGTGTCACTGTAGATGCCAAATCAGGACACTTTGAACACAATGGCTACAGGTTTAACATTATAGATCTTCCGGGCACATACTCTCTCTCGGCCTACTCTCCCGAAGAGCTTTACGTGAGACGTTACCTCAAGAACGAACATCCCGATGTCATACTGAATGTAGTAGATGCAAGCAATCTTGAGCGTAATCTTTATCTTACTACCGAACTTATCGACATGGACCAGCCTATGGTAATAGCGCTTAACATGTTTGATGAACTCAAACGCGCAGGATGCCATCTCGACTACAAGAATCTCGGTGGCATGATAGGCGTACCCATCATACCGACTACAGCTCGCACCGGACAAGGTATCGATAAACTGTTTGATACCATAATTGAGGTATATGAAGGAACCAACAGTCAAGTGAGACACGTACACGTTTCTCTTGGTAACGATGTAGAAGAAGCCCTGAATACTATTAAGGACGATATTAAACGCGACGATTTCAAAATATTGCAATTCGCGCCCCGATATCTCGCTATCAAGCTTCTCGAACGCGACAGTGAAGTTGAATCAATGATTCAGGATCTAAACGGAGCCCGGCACATCATTGAAACACGTGATAAACTTGCAACCCGCTTGGAACAAATTCACGACGAAGATGTCACTTCATTGATTACCAACGAGAAATACGGCTTTATTGCCGGAGCACTCGCAGAGACAATGGATCGGAGTGAGGCAACACAGATAAGTTCCACCCAGATAATTGACACTTTTGTAACCAATAAACTGTTTGGATTCCCACTGTTCATAGCCATAATGCTGTTCATTTTCTGGGCAACTTTTGCATTGGGTCAATATCCTCAGGAATGGATTGAACTCGGTGTCGAATTGATTAATGACTTGATTTCTGGCCACATGTCACCGGGACCGCTGAAAGACTTGATCACCGATGGCATAATAGGCGGTGTGGGCGGTGTAATCGTATTCCTTCCCAACATATTGATTCTATACTTCTTTATCTCGTTCATGGAAGACTCGGGCTACATGGCTCGTGCAGCCTTCATTATGGACAGGTTGATGCATAAAATAGGGCTGCATGGCAAATCATTCATACCACTTATGATGGGATTCGGGTGTAACGTACCTGCGATAATGGCTTCACGATCTATTGAAAGCCGATCGAGCCGCATTATCACCGTACTTATAAACCCGTTCATGTCATGCTCGGCACGATTGCCTATTTATGTATTACTTATAGGAATGTTCTTCCCCAACCACGCTGCCATAGTGTTCCTTGGTCTATATGTATTGGGAGTCATTATGGCTATTATTACAGCGCGTCTGCTACGTAGGTTCTGGTTCAAAAAAGATGAGACCCCATTTGTTATGGAGCTTCCACCCTACCGAATGCCCACTCTTAAAGCAACCGTGCGACACATGTGGGGCAAAGGTAAAGAATACCTTAAGAAAATGGGAGGTATAATCCTTGTAGGCAGCATCGTAATTTGGGTACTTAACTACTTTCCTATTAATAATGGAACAACACGTACAGATGACACTACCGAACAGATCGAAAAACGGGATTCTTACCTCGAGACGATAGGTAAGACTATAAACCCGGTAATGGAACCTATAGGATTTGAATGGAGAGCTTCTATTGCCGCTGTGGCCGGACTGCCTGCCAAGGAGATTGTTGTTTCCACTCTCGGAGTGCTATATACCGGAGAAGAAGAAATTGAAGATTCGGCACTGAGCACGCGTTTAGAAGCATCCGATGACTTTGACCATGCCAGCGCTCTAAGCTTCATGGTGTTCATATTGCTCTACTGTCCTTGCATTGCCACTATCACTGCAATCTCACGCGAAACAGGATCTTGGCGCTACGGCCTTTTCTCAATGGTCTACAACACCGCGTTAGCCTGGATTGTAGCCTTTGCCGTATACCACATTGCATTGCTGTTTTAGAGTAATACTTTCAAATATTTTTTGTATATTTGTGGTCAATTAAGAGCCTCCAGGAACCATACTTTCCCAGGAGCGAGTAACCTATTGAATATAAACGAATCACAATATGAAAAAACAGTTTCCCGGTCATCAGTCGCTCGACTTGTCGGCTGTCAACAAAGAGGTGCTCGAAGAGTGGAATGGCACCTCTCTCTTTGAACAAAGCATAAAGGAACGTGAAGGTGCTCCATCATTTGTCTTCTTTGAGGGACCACCCTCGGCCAATGGCATGCCAGGAATCCACCACGTGATGGCCCGCACTATCAAAGATATTGTGTGCCGTTTTAAAACAATGAAAGGTTTTCAGGTTAAACGTAAAGCCGGTTGGGATACTCATGGACTACCCGTAGAACTCGGTGTTGAAAAAAGTCTGGGCATTACCAAAGAAGATATAGGCCACAAAATATCGGTCGATGATTACAACGCTTCATGCCGTCGCGAGGTTATGAAATATACCCGCGAATGGGAGACTTTAACCCGTAAGATGGGTTATTGGGTTGATATGCAAGACCCGTATATCACTTACGATAACCGATATATCGAAAGCATATGGTGGTTACTGAAACAACTTTATAAAAAAGGCTATCTTTACAAAGGATACACTATTCAGCCCTACTCCCCTGCCGCAGGTACTGGACTCAGTACCCACGAATTGAACCAACCGGGATGCTACCGCGATGTCAAAGACACTACAGTTACAGCTATATTCAAAGCCATAGACACAAAACCCGAGATGGAAGGTTGGGGAACACCCTGTTTCATAGCATGGACAACCACGCCATGGACACTTCCCAGCAACACCGCTCTTTGTGTCGGTCCAAAAATAGATTATGATATCGTCAGGACCTATAATCCATACACTGCCGAGAAAATTACTCTTGTCATTGCCCACGAACGTCTCTCCGCCTACTTTAAAGCCGAAGGTGCAGAAGCCGACATCAATAACTACACAGCCGGTGACAAGATTGTGCCATATCGTGTCGTAGGTTCCTACAAAGGCAGCGATCTCGAGGGTCTGCGCTATAGTCAACTGATGCCCTGGGTTAAACCTACCGAAAAATTAACCGATATCGCGCCGGGCTTTGTCAAAGACTACGCCACGTCCAACCCTGATCATGTATTTAGTGTTGGAAAAGACCAATTTGTAGAACTAAGCCAACTTGCTTTCCGTGTAATAACCGGTGACTATGTTACAACCGATGACGGCACAGGCATAGTTCATATCGCGCCCACATTTGGTGCCGATGATGCCCGTGTTGCAAAAGCTGCCGGTATACCCTCGCTGTTCATGATAAACCTTCGTGGAGAAACTCGTCCAATGGTCGATTTAACCGGTAAATATTACACCCTTGACGAGTGTGATCCCGAATTTGTTGTTAAATGTGTAGATGTACCCCTCTACGAGCATCACGCAGGTGACTATGTAAAAAATGCCTACGATCCACGCTTCAATGAAGGTGGAAAATATAATGAAGAGGCAGCAGCAAAAGCTGAAGATCTCAACATCGTGATATGTATTGAGATGAAGCAAGCCGGCCTTGCATTCAAAATAGAGAAACACATCCACAACTATCCCCACTGCTGGCGCACTGACAAGCCGGTTCTGTATTACCCGCTAGACAGCTGGTTTATCAAAACTACAGCCGTGCGCCAACGCTTGATGGAACTCAACGAGAGTATCAAATGGAAACCGGCCTCAACCGGTTCGGGACGTTTTGGAAAATGGCTTGAGAACCTCCAAGACTGGAATCTGTCACGTAGCCGCTACTGGGGCACACCACTACCGATATGGCGCACTGAAGATGGCAACGAAGAAATTTGTATCGAGAGCGTAGAACAACTATTCAACGAGATAGAGCGCTCGGTTGAAGCCGGCAACATGACAGGCAATCCCTACCGAGAGAAAGGATTTGTTCCCGGACAATACACAAAAGAGAACTACGAAAAAATAGATCTGCACCGTCCCTATGTAGATGACATTATCCTCACTGCATCCGATGGTCGCCCTATGAGACGCGAAACCGATCTTATCGACGTGTGGTTTGACTCCGGTTCAATGCCCTATGCCCAGCAACATTATCCTTTCGAGCATAAGGAAGGAATTGACAATGGCTCTCTTTTCCCGGCCGATTTCATTGCCGAAGGTGTCGATCAAACCCGTGGATGGTTCTTCACGCTACATGCCATTGCCGGCATGGTATTCGATTCTGTCGCCTACCGCGCCGTGATATCCAACGGTCTGGTACTTGACAAGGATGGCAACAAGATGTCTAAACGCTTAGGCAACGCGGTTAATCCATTTGAAACTATCGACGAGTTTGGTGCCGATCCTGTTCGTTGGTACATGATATCAAATTCTCAGCCATGGGACAACCTTAAGTTTGACAAAGCTGGTGTAAAAGAAACGGCACGTAAGCTTTTTGCCACACTATTCAACACATATTCATTCTTTGCCCGATATGCCAACGTTGACGGGTTTGACGGATCTGAGCCTATCGTTCCTGTTGAAAGGCGTCCGGAGATTGACCGTTGGATACTTTCTCAACTCAACTCCCTTATAGCCGATGTCGACAGTTCCCTCGAAGATTACGAACCGACACGAGCTGCACGCGCTATCGCCAACTTTGTTGATGAGCATCTCTCTAACTGGTATGTGCGTCTAAACCGTAAACGTTTCTGGGGAAGCGATATGGACGATGACAAATTAGCTGCATACCAAACGCTATATACGTGCCTGGAAACTATAGCCCGCCTTATGGCACCGTTTGCACCGTTCTATGCCCACCGTCTGTATGCCGACCTGGCCAATACAACCGGTCATTCCACCAAGTGCTCAGTACACTTGGAGAGATACCCTGAGGTCAACGCCAGTCTTATCAATCCCGACCTCGAACGTCGCATGCAATTGGCTCAGACGATAACATCCATGGTGCTTGCACTTCGCCGTAAAGCAAACCAAAAAGTGCGTCAGCCACTACAAGCCATTATGATTCCGCCTGTCAATGCTGCCCAACGCGCTGATATCGAGTCAATGGCTCAGCTCATACTTACCGAAGTTAACGTAAAAAATCTCGAATTTGTAGAACCCGATGCCGGTGTTCTCGTGAAAAAAATCAAACCCGACTTCAAAAAGTTAGGAGCTAAGTATGGTAAACTGATGAAACAAGTTGCAGCGGCAATCAATGCAATGTCCCAGCAAGATATTATCGCACTTGAGAGCAATGGTAATTGTTTGCTTACGGTTGACGGCAGTCAGATAGAAATAGCGCTTGACGAAGTAACAATCGTGTCGGAAGATATTCCGGGTTGGCTCGTGACTAACGAGGGTAACGTTACCGTCGCACTTGATGTTACAGTAACGCCTGAGCTCAAAGCCGAGGGAATGGCACGCGAGCTTATTAACCGTA
The DNA here is from genome assembly GCA_947566655.1 of uncultured Muribaculaceae bacterium. Classification (GTDB taxonomy): domain Bacteria; phylum Bacteroidota; class Bacteroidia; order Bacteroidales; family Muribaculaceae; genus JAAVFS01. The sequence goes on from CANOKG010000002.1 coordinate 16,545, forward strand.
TTCAAAACATACGTAAAGGCCGTGACTACAACATTACCGACCGTATAAACGTTACTATATCACCCGATGATCTTGTTGCCGATGCTCTAAAATTTCATAGCGACTATATCGCCGGACAAGTTCTCGCCAACAGTATTAGTGTAGAACCCTTGGTGAATGTGGCCGAAGATGAAAAACTCGATATCGATGGCAGCATAGTTACATTGAAAATCACTTTAGTTAAATAATTTAACACAAATACACCATGGAAAGCAACAATGACAAACCCCGCTATAGCGATGAGGAACTCGAAGAGTTTCGCCAACTTATTCTTGCTAAACTCGAAAAAGCCCAACGCGAGTACGACACCCTCTGTGAAGAATGGAACAACAGTGAAGGTAACGACACTGCCGATACTGCCGCTACTTTCAAAGTTCTTGAGGAGGGTGCCTTCACGCTTGGAAAAGAAGAGGCTTACAGAATGGCTCAGCGTCAACTTGACTTCATCAAAAAGTTGCAAGGAGCACTCGTGAGAATTGAGAATAAGACATATGGTATTTGTCGTGAAACGGGACAACTCATTCCCAAGGAGCGTCTGCGCGCCGTCCCACACGCCACCCTCAGTATCGACGGCAAGAATTTAAGAAAATAATGAAACTATCTCGCGGACATATTGCTATAATAGTAATATTAGCAGTAATAATCCTTGATCAAGCTGCAAAGATTTGGGTAAAGACCCACTTTTATCTCGGTGAAAGCTACGACATCACATCTTGGTTTAAAATCCATTTCATTGAAAACAATGGTATGGCCTTTGGCTGGGAGTTAGGTAGCAAGCTTATGCTTACACTTTTCAGACTTCTTTTAACCGCTTTGATTATTGTATATATGTACAAATTATGCAAGCGTAAAGAGGTTAAAACGGGATATGTGGTGTGCCTGGCGTTAATCACCGCGGGCGCAATCGGCAACATAATAGACTGTGCATTCTATGGACTGATTTTCAACAATCCTACACCACCCGAGATTGCCACACTCTTTCCCGATGGCGGTGGATATGGAACAATCCTGCACGGCCGCGTAGTCGACATGCTTTACTTCCCGCTTGTAAGCTGGTACTGGCCCGAATGGATGCCGTGGATTGGTGGTGATTATTTCGAATTCTTCCAACCCGTTTTCAATATAGCCGATGCAGCTATATCGGTAGGTATCATCACTTTACTCATATTTTACCGCAAATCTCTAACATCCAATCGAGAGCCTCAAAATGCTTAACTCGATGAAAATACTTCCTTTGGCCGGAATACTGCTTATTGTACATGCAGGTTGTTCCAGGACGCCACGTGGGGTACCTGATTCTGAAGAAATGGCACTTTTGATGGCCGATGTGTACACAGCCGAGTCAGTAATCGAATTCAATCCTGCCAACTATAGCAACGATTCTTTAAAGAAGGTAGTAAAACAATCGGTATTGACGGCCCATAAAATCTCACAAGCCGACTTTGACAGTGCTATTGTGTGGTATGGACACAACATTGAGGAATATATCAAAGTGTGTGACCGAGCCGTGGAGATATTGGAAAAACGGCGCGATGATATTCCCGATGACCAGGATGGCCGCATGCTAATGGTTGTTGCCGGTGACTCAGCACAAGTATGGCCATTAGCCCCTTTCTATCACATAACCTCACACCTTCCTTCTCGCTATCTCACATTTAACCTACCCAAGGACGACACTTGGGAAGCCAGTGATCAGTATGAATTGGGATACAAGTTATTGAACATGCGTTCACCGGTCAACAGTTTCATCGGAGTGGAATATGACGATGGCGGCACAGTCTATGCAACTGCAACAAGTAAAGACGATGGGTGGGAGCGGCTCAAGATCCAACTTGACTCCACACGTGTAGCCAAGTCAATTTACGGTTTCATAAAATTTACCCCCGAGACCGATGAGCATATCTATGTCGACAGCATTTCGTTGATTCGCACACGCACCAATCAACTGCAGCGCAGAGCCGTGAGAGGCAACACCTCCATTTTTAATCGTGGAAATAACTCTAAATAAAACGATTGAGAGTACGATAGGTTTTAACTCTAAATGCTTAATCAAGAATAAGAGCATGATTCAAACAATGAAATGCCGCCGGTTGTTAGCCGGACGATTATTAGGCAAAGGTGAAATCAAGCCTAACCATCTGATACAATTAAAGGGCCCGCAAATAATATGCGAGCCCTTAGTTAAAGAAATCGATTCTACAGCTTTTGCTTCACGCGTTGTTGCTTTAAGATCACTTCCCGATTTAACTTTGATAAAACAGGCCTCCCGTCTTTCTGATATCAAAGAGACCGTTGATCTTTTGGATTCTCATTTGGAAACGATCAATGATATATCAAACAGTACAATATTATTATCGCTCGATAATTGCACAGAGATATTAATCGAACATCAGTGACATATATGGCCGGGACGTTGGCAGATTAAAAATTTCACCAATTGGAGAATTACTGCAAAGGATCGACAGTAGCGTCTCTGGTGAAACATCAAGATCAATATGCCCGCCAAAACCATCATTTACCACAACTTCTCCACGATCCATTATATATATGTGGGAGTTTTCAGGTATGATGGGATCATAAAGTCTTATTGACTGACTCAACTTTGGATATCTCATAGCATAGGCCGAGAGTAACTTACGCGCATTGACAAGTCTTGCCATACCGCGTGAATGAACCGGGATATCACGATTACTTGGTGGAGCTAAAACAGTGATGGACTTGCCCGGATATAGTTTACGGGCATATTCCAAAGCCGCATTGCGAGCATCTTCAGTTACCCACAATATTTCTTTCACTATCAATCGGTCATCATCGGGAGCCACCAATGCAATAACTTCCAGCGCCCCATTATTGTTGTTACGGAGAGCAATCGTCTGACCTCCATCAAGATGTACATCTTCCATGATAGCTTGAAAATCGTCATATGTGTGTAACACAACATTATCTCGTTCTTTCATCATACGATCAAAAGCAGCATATACCTCATGACTGTTCACCGGATCTATAGCCGTATAGCTCTCGCCATAGTCAAAGCGATGTATCGAAGTGTAACGTTGTTCATCGATATAGAACACTGTCGAAAAGCCAAGCTTATCATAATAAAAGAATAATCGCTTGTTGGCAGGAATTAATGATACAAGTGCATCGCCACGATCATAAGCCATCTCGAGCGCGAGTTTCACTAATTCTTTCATATATCCACGTGCCCTGTACTCCTTCCGGGTATTGGCACCGGCTATATAAGCCATAGGCAATGGTACTGAGTGAAAATACAATACATATCGTTGCAATAACAATGAACTTGCAATCACGTCATCATCATCGCCTGCCGTGAGAGTAAGCAAATCATTATCCTTATACACACGGTCAAAATACATATCAAGCCATCGTGAATCAAGCTTAAATGCTTCACCCCACATATTTTTTATTGTATGTTTCATTTCATTGGCCGATACTTGACGTGCGTCGGTCATTGTAATCGTAATGTCTTTCATATCTATTATGAGATTAGAATTGTAATTGATGTGATATATTATTAATATAACTATCATAGTTGGTTATCTTATTAACACATTTATATGGTGTAATGTTTCACTCATTGCATTTTTATTACATTTTAATGTATCATATTCATCAAAAGCCCGAAATTAACATTTTACAATACCCTAAAAGAGGATGCAAAGACTGTAACGTTACATCTTAAATAAGGTTTGTAACAACTTTAACTAAAAACGTGCTAAAAATCATTCGCTCTAACAACCCGAATGCCAGCATCATACAACTTATATGTAATTTATTTGTAATTTTTTTGTAAAAAAGTTGCCGAAATATTTTTGTAATACAAAAGTTTGTTATACCTTTGTAACGTCAACGAAATACAGACGTGACAGATAAATAAAAGTATAATAATAATTCTATAAAAGTTTCAGCTATGAGTTCCAAAAATTTTCAAACCAAGCTTCTTGATCTGCAAAGCAACCTTCTTAACTTTGCCTACATGCTGACCAATAATCGTGACGATGCCTACGATCTTCTTCAAGACACAACACTGAAAGTGCTTGACAACGAAGAAAAATATGTCGACAATGTAAACTTCAAAGGATGGGTATTTACCATCATGAGAAACATCTTTATCAACAACTACCGCAAAGTTGTTCGCTCGGCAACTATCATAGACCAGACCGAGGATCTATATCATCTGAACCTGCCACAAGATTCAGGACTCGATACCCCCGAGGGCTCAGTAGCCGCCAAAGAGATAACAGCCGCCATCAACTCGTTCAGTGAAGAATACCGTATTCCATTCTCTATGCACGTTGCCGGTTATAAATACAACGAGATAGCCGAAAAGATGGGATTACCTCTCGGAACAATCAAAAGCCGAATTTTCTTTGCCCGTCAAAAACTTCAAGAAATGCTCGCCGACTATAAATACTGAATCAAGAAACTCAACCTCTCCCTATTCTACAGGAACCCGTTGAAATTAAACACCATATTACGACTGCGTGCCCCATTCTATGCTATAAAGACACACTAAAACGAAAAACACACATTGAAAAACACACCCGAGGCACGCCGGCAAGAAAACAGAGCGCAAAGCCAAACAATCAAAGTTTGCTTCGCGCTCTATTTATTTCAAAAATTTACATTAACTTTACAGAACATTTTAGCTTTTAACCCACACTCTTAATAACCTGCCAAATGATAGAATACATAAAAGGGAAAGTAGCCGAACTGAACCCGGCATACGTAATAATAGAAACCAACGGAGGGGTAGCTTACCTTCTAAACATCTCTTTAACAACCTTTTCTGCCTTAGAAGGAGAAAAAGAAGCACAATTATATGTACACGAAGCTATAAGAGAAGATGCTTGGGTACTGTATGGCTTCGTTAATGATAGAGAGAGATCGATGTTTCGATTACTAATCGGAGTATCGGGCGTTGGAGCCAACACAGCACGAATGATTTTGTCTACCATAAACACATCTGATCTCGAACAAGTAATAGCTTCGGGCGACCCTACATTTCTTAAAGCCGTTAAAGGTGTTGGAGCCAAGACCGCACAACGCATAATTGTCGACCTTAAAGATAAAATAAAAGTCGATGAACTAACGTTATCTATACAGCCGAGTGTTAACAACGAGGTATTTGAAGAGGCGCTTGCAGCCCTGTTGATGTTGGGATTTCAACGACAGCAGTCACAGAAAGTTCTTAAAAAGCTTTTCGAAGCAAATAGCTCCATAACTGTCGAAGCTGCTATAAAGCGCGCACTCTCCATGATGTAAGCCATTCACCACGACTGCGATACTTGGCGCAGACCAATGAGAACCAACACATTATCAAAATATATAACTTCACTTTCAACCATCATTGCCATTAACGTGGCGATGATGGTTGGTGTGTTTAATTTGGTTGCGCAATCGACATCGTCTCAACAACTCACAGCTCCCTATAACCCGGCACTCTCACCTCAGTCACTGACCCAAGCCGCCGATTCCATTCTGCTACCTTTTGCATCAGGAAATGGAGTACCTCAAGATTATGAAGCGTTGCTATCCGACCAAATAGCCTCAGATCTCAGTAACCCGTCCAATATTCAAACAGTCACTGAGTATGATCCCGAAACCCACATGTATGTAGTGAGAACCCGTGTAGGTGGATTTGATATTGCAACTCCGCTTATGCTCTCAGAGCAGCAGTATAACAACATGCAGTACCGGCGGTTAATGCAACAATACTACCAACAGCGCAACAGCGAGGCTTTTCAAGGAAATGAGAAGAACCCATTCAACCCGCTCGACATGCAATTCGCGATTGGGCCCCTGGAGAAAATTTTCGGGCCCGGTGGTGTCCAACTTAAAACACGTGGATCGGTACAGATAAAAATGGGTATCAAAAGCAACAAGACCGATAATCCCTCACTTTCAATTAATTCACGGCGAAAGACTTACTTTGACTTTGAGCAGAAAATTCAAGCTACGATACACGCTTCGGTCGGTGACCGAATGAAATTTAACATGACCTATAACACCGATGCCACATTTGACTTCGATTCAAAAAATCTAAAACTTGCCTATGAGGGTAAAGAAGATGATATTGTCAAGAATATTGAGGCCGGTAATGTATCTCTCACAACAGGGTCTTCTTTAATAAGAGGCAGCACCGCGCTGTTTGGTATAAAAACAAAACTTCAGTTTGGTAAATTAACCGCTACCGCTCTTGTGTCACAACAAAACTCCGAGTCCAAGACAGTAAACACCAAAGGTGGTGTACAGCTCACTCCATTCTCTATCACAGCCGACAATTACGATGCCAACCGTCACTTCTTTCTTGCACAGTATTTTTACCAGAATTACGATCAATTTGCCGCTCGCCTGCCTTATGTATCATCGGGCATAAAAATTACCCGTATCGAGGTTTGGATCACCAACAAGAGCAACAACTATAACCAATCACGAAACATCGTTGCCTTTATGGATCTTGGTGAATCAAGCAATCTCGCAACAAATGCATGGCAAGGAGACCCCTCCTATCCTTTTCCTACAAATCAGAGCAACAATTTATTGACCGTAATAAAGAACGAATATCCTGAAGCACGCAACATCAATACTGTAACCCAAGCACTTGAACCACTCAGAACATTTGGCGTCGAAGGTGGACGCGATTTTGAAAAAGTTGAGAGTGCCCGACTTCTCAGTGAGAGCGAGTATACGCTCAATTCGACCTTAGGTTATATATCTTTAAAAAGCGCACTGTCAAGTGACGAAGTTCTTGGTGTTGCATTTGAATACACCTACAACGGACGCGTATACCAAGTCGGCGAGTTTTCGACCGACATATCTGCTACCGACCAATCGCTCTATGTGAAAATGCTTAAAGGCACAACAATCTCGCCCAAGCTGCCCATGTGGAAACTAATGATGAAAAACGTATACTCACTTGGAGCCTATCAAGTACAAAAGTCAAAGTTTAAACTTAACATCAAGTACTTGAGCGACACCACCGGTATAGAAATCAATTACTTGCCAGTACCCGGGATATCCAACATGCCACTGTTGCAGGTTATGAACCTCGACCGAATCGACAGTAATGAACAATCAAATCCCGATGGATTCTTCGACTATCTCGAAGGTTACACTGTACTATCCTCGAGCGGAAAGGTTATATTCCCGGTAGCCGAACCGTTTGGTTCACATCTCGCATCAAAAATCAGTGATCCACAGCTCGCTGAAAAATATGTATATACAGAGTTGTATGACTCTACCCAGGTCGTTGCCCGACAGTTTGCCGATAAGAATAAATTCTCACTCGTTGGTGAATATCAATCATCGGGTGGATCCCAAATCAGGCTTAATGCCATGAACGTTCCCCGTGGATCGGTTGTTGTCACAGCCGGTGGTGTTAGGCTTGTAGAAAACAGCGACTACACTGTTGACTATGCAATGGGTATTGTGACAATAACCAATCAGAGCATTATAGACTCGGGACAAAACATTAGCGTGACACTCGAGAATCAATCGCTCTTCTCAATGCAACGAAAAACACTATTGGGTCTTGACTTGCAATATGCTATAAACAAAAACTTCAATATTGGAGCTACTCTGCTCCACTTCGGAGAAAAGGCGCTATTGGAAAAAGTCAACATAGGTGATGAAACAGTGAACAACACCATGCTCGGCTTCAATCTCAGCTATAACACCGAATTCATGTGGCTTACAAATCTACTTAACAAAGTACCAACTATAAATGCCACTCAACCATCACGGTTCAATGTGACTGCCGAATTTGCACAATTGCTTCCCCACAACCAGAAATCTGGATCAACCAAAGGCAGTTCTTATATTGACGACTTCGAGTCATCACAGATTCGCATCGATCTACGATCACCCTACTCCTGGTTTCTTGCCTCTACTCCCTACGACCAAGGTCCCGATGCACTCTTTCCCGAAGCTTCACTTTCCAATAATCTTGACTACGGTAAAAATCGCGCATTATTAAACTGGTATTACATTGACCGTATGTTTACACAGCGCAATTCATCGCTCTGTCCAAGTTATATTCGCAGCGATCTTAAACAACTCTCCAACCCTTACGTAAGAGAAGTAAAAGTTCGCGAAATATTTCCGGGTCGCCAGCTCAATTATGGAGAGTCTGATATTATACAGACTCTGAACCTCTCGTTCTACCCCACAGAACGTGGTCCATATAACCTTGATGCCACCAATGTCGATAACGATGGTAACCTTACTCAACCCGAAAAACGCTGGGGTGGCATAATGAGAAAGATGGAGAATACCAACTTCGAGCAGAGCAATATCGAGTACATACAGTTTTGGCTTATGAGCCCATTCTTAGATCCGGAAAACCCCAACCATGAAGGCGGTGATCTATATTTCAATTTCGGTGAAATATCTGAGGACATATTGAAAGATGGATTGAAGAGCTACGAGAATGGTGTACCGTTTGATGGCAACTATGAGTACATGGATTCCACTGTTTGGGGACGTGTATCACGACAAGCTTCACTTACTTACTCATTCGATAACAACCGCACGTCGCGTCCCGTTCAGGACGTGGGTCTGGACGGGCTCCGAAACGATGATGAATATACATTTGACAGTTACCAGAAATTCTTGGCCCAACTATCGTCAAAACTGCCGGCATCCACTCTTGCACGAATGCAGGAAGATGAATTCTCCCCATTCAACGACCCAGCCGGAGACAATTACCATTTTTTCCGCGGATATGACTACGATGAAAAGCGACTCTCGATTCTCGAACGATACAAACGATACAACGGTGTTGAAGGCAACTCACTTTCGCCCGAAGATGCCACCGATCCTCTGTACCAGAGTTCGCGCAGTGTTCCCGATGTCGAGGATATAAACCAAGACAACACACTTAACGAGTATGAACGCTATTTCCAATATCATGTCTCGATTCGCCCTGAAGACTTTGTAGTAGGGAAAAATTATATCACCGACAAGCAGGTTTCGGTTGTACCTCTTCGCGATGGAACAAATGGTGAAGTGGAATGGTACCAGTTTAAAATCCCGTTGGCCGATTTTGAAAAGGTCGTAGGTTCAATAAGTGATTTCTCTACCATTCGTTTTGCACGAATTTTCATGACCGGATTCAAAGAAGTAACTCATCTTCGATTTGCGACACTCGAACTTGTAAGAGGAGAATGGCGCACGTATGATTTCAATCTTAACCAACGCGGCGATACTCCTGCCGAAGGCGAACTCGATATATCGGTGGTCAATATTGAAGAAAATGCCGGTCGTGAGCCTGTAAACTATGTTCTACCACCTGGTGTGACACGTATCTCCGACCCGGGACAGTCCCAGATTGTTCAACTTAACGAACAATCCATGTCAATGACCGTGCGCGGGCTTCAGGCTGGTGATGGACGTGGTGTGTACCGCAACACCATGCTCGATCTCAGAAACTACAACCGGCTTCAAATGCATGTACACGCAGAGGCGCTTATTGATAATACGACCAACCTTACGAGTGGTGAACTTTCAATGTTCGTAAGATTGGGAACCGATGTTAAAAACAACTATTACGAGTATGAAGTTCCGTTGGAGCTGACACCTCCGGGCCACTATAACGATTCAGAACGTGAAATAGTATGGCCGGCCAACAACTTCATGGATCTTAAACTTCAACAACTTGTTAATTTAAAAAAGGAACGTAACCGTGCCCGCAACGAGGAAGGATCGGATGTGAGCTATGCGACCGTATACACCGGACGCGACCCTGATAATCAACGCAATCGCATCAGCGTCATAGGCAACCCATCGCTCAGTGATGTTAGAGTTATATTAGTAGGTGTCAGAAACAATTCATCAGTGACTAAGGCTGGCACAGTGTGGGTAAACGAACTAAAGGTCACCGACTTCAACGAGAGCGGAGGTTGGGCCACAAAGGTTAATGCCAACCTATCGATGAGCGATGTCGCCACATTCAATTTCGGCACCCACATTGAGACTGCAGGCTTTGGTGGCGTAGATCAATCGCTCAATGAACGTCGTCTTGATGACTATAAACAATATAACTTTGCAGTTCAAGGTGATATAGGTCGTGTGTTACCTGAAGCCGTCAAACTCCGAGCTCCGGTTTTCTACTCTGTCACCAAAGAGACAACTACACCTAAGTACAACCCTCTCGATCAGGATGTGCTACTAAAAGATGCACTCGAAGTTGCCACAAAAGCCGAGCGCGACTCAATAAACCGCTATGCCATTGAGAACTCAAGCATTGAGAACTTCAGCCTGTCGGCTTTGAAATTTGACATACAGAGTAAAAACCCGATGCCGTGGGATCCGGCCAACTTCACGATAAATTTCTCATTCTCCCGTCAATCCAAGCACGATCCAACTACCGAGTATGAGAATACCAACGACTACCGTGGTTCGTTACAATACAGCTACTCGCCTTATATCAAAGGTGCCAAACCATTTGCCTTCATAAAAAGCAAGAATAAGAATTTGAAATTCTTCAAGGAGTGGGATCTACGCTGGGCTCCCGATAATATCTCGTTTCTTACTACCATGTCGCGCTACTACTACGAACAGCAAACCCGTTCTGAAACCGACCAAATGTTCCAGCTTCCGGTATCGGTAAGCAAGAATTTCCTTTGGGACCGACAATTTAACTTGACATGGAATCTGACCCGATCATTATCGGTGACTTTCAACTCCAACACCTCGGCGAGAATTGAAGAAACCGCCGGGGCTGTAAACAAACGTCTCTTCCCCGACAAGTATAAAGAATGGCGCGATACAGTGTGGTCGAGCATCCTTAGCCTTGGAACCCCATGGGCCTACAATCAAGGCTTTGTAGCCAGCTATAAAGCCCCCTTCAACCGCATTCCGGCTTTAGATTTCATTACAGCCTCAGCCTCATATAATGCAACTTACCGTTGGGACCGCGGCGCCACTATCGATGGAATCCAAATGGGAAACAGCATCTCCAATCAAGCAACATGGAGCGCCGATGGCCGTTTGAATTTTGAGTCTCTCTACAATAAGATTCCTTATGTAAAGGATATCAATAAACGATTCTCAACTTCAAATAACACAACCAGAGCCAAAAAGCCCAAGAAATTTGAACGTACTTTCAGGCTTGAGCCCGACACTACCATTACTATCAAACATAATTTACGCACATCCCGCATTAAAGTAAAGGCAACTAAGACCGATGGCACTGCATTCCCTGTTAAAACTCGTGTAATTGACAATAACAATATCGAGGTATTGACCAATGGTAAGGAAAACATCAAATTCACTATTACCGAAATTCTTAAAGAGGATAAACCTCTGTTAAAAGAAATAGCGGCCTATACCACCCGATTAATAATGTCACCACGCAACGCTTCAATTCGTTGGAAAAAATCCAACGGCCTGTCATTACCGCTATTCAAAAATGATGTTGGTAATATCTTTGGCCAAAGCAACTCCTATGGGCCTATGTCACCCGGCCTTGACTTCGCCTTCGGTTTCACCGGCGAAGATTACATATATAAAGCTAAGGAGCGAGGTTGGCTTATCACCGATGATGGCCAAACATCCCCGGCTATAGTGTCTACAACCAACGAGCTTAACCTCGAATTTAATCTTGAGCCTATCAAAGGTCTAAAGGTACAACTCACAATGAACCGCACCGATAACCGCTCCCGTCAAATTCAGTTTATGTATGCCGACATGCCCGTGAGCTTAGCCGGCTCTTACACTCGTACACACTGTGCAATCGCCACTGCACTGAAATCATCGCCGGCCTCGACCGGTTATGCATCCAAAGCGTTTGACAACTTCCTCAACAATATTCCGGTTGTAGCGTCCCGCGTTGAAAACAGCTACCGCGGACTATCCTATCCATCAACCGGATTCCTGACAGGATCTCCATATGCAGGTCTACCATTCGACCCGGAAGTTGGCACAACCAGTCCAACTTCGAGCGATGTACTTATCCCGGCATTTCTGGCAGCCTACAGCGGTGGAAGCGCATCGGCGGTCGATCTTAATCCATTCCCTTCATTCGCTGCAGCACTACCAAACTGGCGTATTACCTACGATGGACTTCAGGCTCTACCTCGCCTTAAGGGAAAAATCAAAACATTTACCCTAACCCATGCCTACCAGTGCACCTACTCAGTAGGGAACTACAGTTCATATCTCAACTGGATTACCGCCGATGGCTCAGATCAAGGTTTCACTATTGATGAATTATCAGGTAATCCAATACCCTCATCACCTTTCAACATCTCGTCGGTTGCTATAACCGAACGATTCTCTCCACTTATCGGTGCAAGCGTAACACTTCGCAATGATTTGACATTCAATGCAGAGTACCGAGACCAACGCACACTGACTCTAAACACCAGTGCCGGACAGGTCGTGGAAGCCACCACCTCGGGTATAACCATTGGTGCCGGATATAAGATTGTTGGATTCAATACGATTTTGAAAATGCGCGGATCAGGCACAAACATTAGCAATGATCTGACTATCAATGCCGACTTCTCATTATCCAATACTCAAGCTCTCATCAGGCGCATAGAAAGTAACTATACGCAGGCGACATCGGGAACAAGAACACTATCAATCAACTTTCAGGCGAGCTACGTGTTGTCAAGAGCGTTAACCTTAGCAGCATATTTCGAGCATCAGGTCAACACTCCTTTGGTCACAACATCATCTTATCCCACAACCAATACTTCCTACGGCCTCTCATTGAATCTTAACCTCGCCCGATAAAAGCCCGCTTCATAGAGTAAGAATAGATTGCAATGCTTGCCTGTCGAGGACCTTTATCTCACCGGGTTGATAGCTTATTATACCTCGCTCTTTTAGAGAGTCGAGCATAGACATAAACGAGGATCGTTGAACACCAAAAAGAGCGTTCAGATCCCGTTGGCGACATGTCAAAGTAATATTTCGACCGCTACGTTGAGTCAACGCTATAATCCAGTAGGCAAAACGTTCATCCAGACTTCCACGGGTGAACGACCTGATTCCATCGCTACCCTTCTGGGCATAGACCGAAAGCATATTTAAATAATTAAGTAGGAAAACACTATCACTACTTAGAATTCTAACGTAATCTTTCTTTGCTATCTGCAATATACCCACTGCGTCAACAGCCTTGACATCACAAGGATACAATGTAGTTCGTCCGAATAGGAATTCAGGAGCTATCACATCGGGGGCAACCAGCTGCTGCGACACTTGGAAACGTCCTGCCATATTTGAAACCGTAACCTCAACAGTACCTGAAATTACAAATTTTATATGTGTACATTCATCACCTGCCCTGACGACCGTCTCACCTGGCAAATATTTCAAAAAATGAAACTTTGTGCTCCCAACTATTTCCGATACCTTCTCGCGTCCGACACCACCAAACAGTGGCAATGTCAACAATATATCAAACATGCTGTCCATGATAATCCATTTTATATATTATCAACAACCGCGAGCATAAAAAGTTATACCATCTAACCTATTTAGGAATCCTCAGCCGAAAAATAAGCTGTATAAATTCATTTCGTGTGAGCTTGGCTTGGATTTACTCTAAAAGGGGAAAAACAATGGAATAACAAGGATCATAATGATACCTAGGATAATTTGCAATGGTGCACCTACTTTTATATAGTCCATGAAACGATACTGTCCGGCCGGCATCACGAGAGCATTAGGTGGTGTTGAGAATGGCGACATGAAGCACAACGAGGCTCCAAAAGTCACGGCAAAAAGCATTGGTAGCGGACTCACGCTATAGCTGACCGCACTTTGAACTGCGATGGGTGCCATCAATACAGCCGTTGCAGTGTTAGATATAAACAGCGTTAACAATGATGTTGTAAAATAGATACCTGCCATCAGCCAATGCGGGCCTATACCTCCAAGCATGGACACGAGGGATGAAGAGACGGCTTCGCTCACACCGGTTTTCTCCAATGCGAAACTCATTGGCATCATCGCAGCTATCAGCACAATGCTTTCCCAATTAATGGTGTTGTAGGCATCGCTCACGGTCCTGAAGCATCCTGTCAGAATCATTGCTATAGCAGCTACCAAAACAACTACGACAGCCGGTATTGTACCGATCACCAAAGCTGCAATCATAGCCAACATGATTGCACCGGCTAACGGAGCTTTATAGTCAATAGTAACTTTCGAAGCTTGATTTTCAGGTTGCCCCAAAACAACCCATTTACGCGTCTCATGAGACATATCGGCAATAGCCCGCCATGTGCCTTGCACCAACAATACATCTCCGTGCTTCACCACCAGGCTACCGAGGTTATCAATGATGTAACGGCCACCGCGACGCACACCGAGAATGTTGACATTGAACTTTTGACGAAAGTCAAGATCAGCTATAGTCTCGTTAAGAATAGTGGAATTTGGCAACAAAACAATCTCGGCCAGCCCTATATCATAGAAACGTAGATTACGACGCATGCCGTCAACATCAGCGTCAAACGTCAACCCATAATCGGCAGCAAACCGACATGCCGACTCACGCTCGCCCCTGACAAACAGAACATCTCCAGGGTCGATAGTAGACCCGGCAGTAGGGGCTTCCTGACTAACACTTTTAAGCATTCCACGTCCCTCCACCATTCGCACTTCAAGAACATCAAGACCATAGTTTGAACGCAGAGATAAAGCACCGAGTGTGAGTCCGGCTATCGATGATGATGCAGGGACATCTATGCGCCACAGATCGCGGTTCAGGTTATATTCCTCAACAATACTGGCCAACGAACGATTTTGAGCTGAGCCTGAATCAGCCGATTTATCTCGCTTACGGTTGAGACACTTACTGAGCGGAATCAACAGTAAAGTACCTGTGACAAGACATATCAGACCCGAAGGCAAGAAGGTAAACATTGTTAACGGTTGACCGCTATATTCTTCCCACGCCTCGGCTATAACAAGATTTGGGGGAGTTCCTATTAATGTCAACATACCACCTATACTTGAAGCGAAAGCCAACGGCATGAGAAAACGGGATGGCGAATTCCCTGCAGAAGCAGCCATAGATACAACAATAGGCAACATCAACGCCACCGTGCCGGTGTTGCTGACAAATCCACCTATTAGTCCGGTTGCTGACACTACTACTAAAAATAGCCGTGTTGTGCTACCGCCACCTAATTTAGATAGTCGGGCACCAAGCATCTTGGCCAAGCCGGTATTGAATATGGCACCTCCCACAACAAACAATCCCGCCATCATTATCACGATAGGATTGGCGAAACCCGACAAAGCCTCCTGCGTGGTAATAGTGCCCGACACTGTAAGCACCATCAAAGCAATAAGCGCTACAATATCGGCTCTTATCTTACCCCACACAAAAGCGGCTGCAGCAAAAAATAAAGTCAGAAGAGTCAACAACATATCAATAGTCAGTTGGAAAGTTCACAGATCAAAGTAGCCGATGAACTGTCAACGACACGCACTTTAACGAGATCTCCTATCTTGAAACTACCTCGCGGGAAAACGGCCGTCTTATTCTGGGAAGTACGACCGACCCACTGTTCAGTGCTTCGCTTAGAGACTCCTTAAACAAGAACTTCAAACTCGTGACCGATATCACGACGGTTGCTCTCGGCCGAAAGTTCGTTTTGTAATGCTATCATTCGGTTCAAGCGATCGATTTTAACGTCTTCGGGAATATTGTCGGGCATATGCTTGGAAGCCAATGTACCAGGACGTTCCGAGTATTTGAACATAAACGAAGAATCAAAACCAACCTCCCTCATCAAGGATAAAGTCTCCTGAAAGTCTTCTTCGCTTTCATTATAAAATCCGGTGAACATATCGGTCGATATACCACAACCGGGTATAATGCGCTTAATAGCGGCAATGCGGTCAAGGTACCACTCTCGGGTGTATTTTCGGTTCATATCCTTCAGCACCTTATTCGAACCACTTTGTACTGGCAAGTGTATATGCTTGCAAATATTATCATAACGGGCAATAGTTTCGATAGTTTCATCGCTCATATCCTTCGGATGAGACGTTGTGAAACGTATACGCATATCGGGAGCGGCCTCAGCAACAGTAGCCAATAACCGTGCAAAGTCATAAGTCTCGCCCGTCTCTGAACTGCTGTAGTTATAAGAATTAACGTTTTGTCCTAATAGAGTAACCTCCTTGAAGCCGCGTGAACGAAGATCATAGAGTTCATTAAGTATGCTGTCGACCGAGCGACTGCGCTCACGACCTCGAGTATAAGGTACAATACAGTATGAACAAAAATTATTGCAGCCGCGCATGATACTTATAAAACCGCTCACACGATTACCCGTGATGCGGCTCGGTATCACATCCCGGTATGTCTCGGTGGTGCTGAGATCCACATTAATTGCCTTGTTACCGGTTTCGGCCGATGCAAATAACTCGGGTAACGACATGTAGGCATCCGGGCCGGCAACTACATCTACTCCATGGTTACTTATCAACGAATCGCGCACTCGCTCTGCCATACACCCAATAACACCTATAATAAGTTGGCGGTCACGCTGTTTTCGTCTCAACGATGCAAGATAATTCAATCGAGATACTATTTTCTGCTCTGCATTATCTCTGATAGAACATGTGTTTAATAGAATAGCATCAGCATCTTCTATCCTATCGGTCATTCCATAGCCTGCCATACCCAATATAGAGGCAACTACCTCACTATCGGCAACATTCATCTGGCAGCCATATGTTTCTATAAATAGTCGACGTGTAGAAACGTCATTGTTATTTATCTGCATAAAAATTGGCAATAAACTAAGTATTCATTATTTTTGCACAAAATTACTAAAAACGAGCATAACAACAAACAATCAGTATCACGATAATGGCATATAATCAAATCACTCCCGAAGAAGCCGCTGCAATGATAAACCACGGGGATACCCTCGGGTTGTCGGGTTTTACAGCGCCAGGTAATCCCAAAGCTATATTTGAGGCTGTAGCCGTTAAAGCTGCTGCCGAACACGCTGCCGGACGTCCTTTTAAAGTAAATATTTTCACAGGTGCATCAACGAGCGACCACATCGATGGAATATTGTCGCGTAATGACGCTATCAACATGCGTGCTCCTTATCAAAATACTCCCGACCTTCGCAAACGCATCAATGCCCACGACACCCACTACTTTGACCGTCACCTGTCAGAGATGGCCCAGGAAGCCCGCTACGGTTTCTATGGAAAATTCGACTATGCTGTAATTGAAGCTGTTGATGTGACTGAAAACGGTGAAATACTGCTCGGCTGTGGCGCCGGCAATATTCCTACATATGCCCGCATGGCCGACAAAATTTTTATCGAAATCAACTCAGCCCTTCCTTCATCTATTCGTGGCATGCACGACATCTATCTCCCCGATGACCCCCCTTATCGCCGCGAGATTCCTATTTTCCATGCCAATGACCGCATTGGCTCGCCGGTTCTAAAAGTAGATCCCCAAAAGATAGTTGGTATTGTACACACCGACTCTCTCGATGGAGTCAAACCTTTTACCGAACCCGACGAAATAAGCAAACAGATCGGATCAAACGTTGCAAGATTCCTCTTGAGCGAATACCGTTCAGGCCGCATTCCTAAAGAATTTCTTCCACTGCAAAGCGGCGTAGGCAATGTAGCTAACGCTGTGCTTTACGACCTTGGCGAAAGCCCTGAGATTCCACCCTTCATGATGTATACCGAGGTAATACAAGACGCAGTCCTTGAACTTATGAAGAAAGGTAAATGTACCTTTGCAAGCACATGCTCCATGACCTTCAGCGATGCAACAGAGAAAGAACTGTTTGCCGATCTCAAGTTCTTCCACGACAAAATACTGATGCGTCCGGCCGAAATTTCTAATAATCCCGAAGTTATTCGCCGACTTGGCGTTATCGCCATGAACACAGCTCTTGAAGCCGATATATTTGGCGGAGTTAACTCAACCCACGTTCTTGGAACTCGCATGATGAACGGCATTGGAGGCTCGGGCGACTTCACACGCAACGCTTATATCTCGATTTTCAGCTGTCCGTCAGTAACCAAAGGAGGATTGATCAGCAATATCGTTCCTATGGTTTCTCACGCCGACCACAGCGAACACTCTGTAGATATCCTTATCACCGACCAAGGTATCGCCGACCTTCGCGGCAAAGACCCGGTACAACGCGCCGAAACAATCATCGAAAACTGCGCCAACCCGATGTATCGTGAGCTACTATGGGATTATCTGAAACTCGGCAAGGGTGGACAAACACCCCACTCCTTGGCTGCCGCTTTCGCTTTCCACACTGAGTTTGCCGACTCGGGCGACATGCGAAACACCAACTTCGCCAAATACTGCTAAAACAAATTTATTTACATACAAAACGTACACCATTATTGCGAATCACAATAGTAGTGTACGTTTTTTTGTAATCGACACTCCCGAATAAATTCCCAATTTTGTGCATAGACACCTTGAGAGCTACCCAATACCGGCAAGACTATCAGATACCAACAAACATATAAGCACAAAATTAGCGCAAAATAACACTCTACACTTAACAAAAAAGCTTCGAATATTTTGGCTATGTGACTAAAAAGTCGTACCTTTGTGGCCGAATTAACCAATAAACAAATTAATAACACAATGAATCATTACGAAACCGTTTTCATTTTGACTCCCGTTTTGTCTGATGCACAGATGAAGGAAGCGGTAGAAAAGTTCGAGAAGGTTCTCACCGATGCCGGTGCAACCATCGTGAACGAAGAGTTGTGGGGCCTGCGTAAGCTTGCTTATCCCATCCAGAAAAAATCGACCGGCTTCTATAGCCTCGTAGAGTTTGACGGCGACGCCACTCTTGTTAAGAAACTTGAAACTGCTTTCCGTCGTGACGAGCGCGTTATCCGCTTCCTCGTTTTCCGCAACGACAAGTATGCTGCCGAGTACGCTGCCAAGCGTCGCAGCCTTAAAGCAGCAAAAGCTAATGCACCTAAAGAAGAAGTAAAGGAGGACTAATACATGGCTCAGGCACAATCAGAAATTCGTTATCTCACCCCTCTGTCGGTTGACGTTAAATCGAAAAAATACT
>CANOKG010000003.1 GCA_947566655.1 uncultured Muribaculaceae bacterium
ATCCTTCATTCGATAATATAATCATTTTAGTGTGTTAAAACCAGACAGGCTCTTATTCCACATATAATATAAGACCCTTCAGGTACTCACCCTCCGGATGATATATATTGATCGGGTGATCGGCCGGCTGTGTGAGTTGGTGTAGAATGCGTACGCGGCGACGTGAACGGGCGGCAGCGGTGAATACAGCTAAGCGGAACTGCTCTTTGCTCACGGCTTGAGAACAAGAGAATGTGAATAAAATACCTCCGGGGGCTATTTTTTCAAAAGCCTTATAGTTGAGACGCTGATAGCCGCGAAGTGCATTGCCGAGAGCCGACCGGTGTTTGGCAAATGCCGGCGGATCGAGGATGATAAGATCATAGGCGCCCGGTTGCATTTCATCAAGAAATTTGAAGGCATCGACTGCTGTACTGTGGTGACGCTTATCGCCTGCCCAGTTTAATTCAATGTTGGCATCGGTAAGTGTAATCGCTTTCTCTGAAGAATCAACCGATTCTACGCTAAGTGCGCCGCCGCGCATGGCATAAACCGAGAATCCTCCTGTGTAGCAGAACATGTTCAGAACCTTGCGCCCTGCCGAGAACTGTTCTAATAGAGCGCGGTTGTCACGTTGGTCGACAAAGAATCCTGTTTTTTGACCTCGAAGCCAGTCCACATGGAACTTCAAGCCGTTCTCCAAAGCTACATCGTTGTCGGCCTTGCCTATCAAGTAGGTGTTCTGTGGGTCAAGATGTGCTTTGTAGGGGAGGGTGGTCTCCGATTTGTAGTATACATTTTTTACTGCAAGACCATCGATTTGGATCAGGCAATCGGCTATGATTTCACGATCAAAGTGCATACCGGGGCTATGGGCTTGTACGACAGCAGTGTCTCCATACACGTCAATTACAAGACCGGGTAGGAAATCACCTTCGCCATGCACGAGTCGATAGGCATTATTGTCAGGTCGCTGCAGTTTTAAAGTGCGTCTTAGTTCAAATGCCGCGTTGAGGCGTGAAGTGTAGAAGTCGCGGTCTATGATGTTGTCTCCCCATTGCAGAATGCGCACGGCAATACTGCCAATTTGGTAATGACCTACACCCACTATGCGACCGTCATTGGCTTTTACCTTTACTACTTCACCTTCTTCAATGTCTTCGGGTAGCGACTGGATTGCTCCCGAGAACACCCATGGATGAAAGCGGTCAAGTGACTCCTCTTTGCCGCGTTTAAGTTGAATTACCTTATAACTCATTTTATCAAGAATCGGTATATATCGTTGAAGTTAGCATATATCAGCAGAGCTAACAGCAGGCACATGCCTACCATCTGTGCTTTTTCGAGAACCTGTTCTGATGGCTTCCGGCGTGTTATTATTTCCCAAAGAACGAATGTTACATGTCCGCCATCAAGAGCAGGAATAGGCAATATGTTCATGAAAGCAAGTATGATTGACAGGAATGCTGCCATTTCCCAGAATGTACGCCAATTCCATTTCTCAGGAAACAGACTGCCAATTGCTCCAAATCCACCGACACTTTGCGCACCTTCTTTAGTGAAAACAAACTTCAGTGATTTAACATAGCTCGTGAGTTTGTCGACACCGTTGCCGATACCTACCGGGATAGCTTCAAAGATGCTGTAGTGGATGTCGTCATAACCATATACATCGTAGGGATTGACAAGTTTGAAGCCAAGACGTCCGGCTTCTGTAGGAGTGGCATTGACTGTTATGGTATCGTTATCGCGTAAAAGTGTCACTTCTATCTGTGTCAAGGCATTCTCTTTCAGTAGAGTTGAAAAGCTGTTGTAATCGCGGGCATCCTTGCCGTTCACTGCAAGGATAAGGTCTCCCGATTCAAGTCCGGCTTCTGCAGCAGGTTCTCCTCTCATGGTTTCTTGAACCATGACAGGCTGGCGCATAGTGATGAACGGAATGGAATCGCCTAATGAGAGCGGAAAATTCGTTGGTAACGAAATTGTTACTGTGTCAGTGCCATTGCGAAGTACAGTGATGTTATTGGCCATTACCACGTTCATCAAACAATTGGGATCTGATGACTCGAGTTTTTTTCCATCGGCGGCCAATGGAATGTCCCCGTTCTTAAATCCGGCTTCAATAGCTTGAGGGGCGAAGTCAAATCCTAAGTATGCTCTTTCAAACGGGACGTTCGGTGCACCCCAATACCATGCTATACCTATATATATAATAATAGCCAGGATGAAATTCATAAGCACACCGCCTATCATTACTAGTAAACGTTGCCATGCCGGTTTAGAGCGAAACTCCCACGGCTGGGCCGGCTGTTTCATTTGCTCTTTGTCCATTGATTCATCGATCATGCCGGCGATTTTCACGTATCCGCCCAGTGGAATCCAGCCTATACCATACTCGGTATCGCGCCAAGTGGCACGTGGTTTTCCGTCCTTATCAAGTTTAGGCGTTTTTCGGCTTTTGGGTTTCCAGCTTGCCAGTGAGAACCATGGATCGAAGAAAAGATAAAATTTTTCAACCTTTATGCCAAAAAGACGGGCAAACATATAGTGTCCACCTTCATGAATCACTATCAACATGGCAAGTGCCAGAACTAACTGGGCGGCCTTAATTAAAAATGTCTCCATTATATCTTATTTACTGCTGTAGTATATATTACTTTAAAGTTCAATATTGTATATTTTTTATGCGTTGAACGGTTATTTCGCGTGCAAGCCGGTTGCTCGCTACGTAGTCATCGTAGGTAGGTCGGCTTATGTAGGGCGCGTTGTCAAGTGCATATATTATTAGCCGGTATATGTCGGTGAATTTTATCTGATTGTTGAGAAAGGCAGCTACGGCTACCTCGTTGGCTGCATTAATTATACAAGCAGTGTTACCGCCTCGCTCCAATGCCTGATGCCCTAATTTTATAGCGGGGAACCTGTCGGCATCGGGCCGCTCGAAAGTGAGATTGCTCATGTTTTCGAGCGATAATTC
Organism: uncultured Muribaculaceae bacterium; assembly: GCA_947566655.1. Classification (GTDB taxonomy): domain Bacteria; phylum Bacteroidota; class Bacteroidia; order Bacteroidales; family Muribaculaceae; genus JAAVFS01. Next base: position 2,957 of record CANOKG010000003.1, read on the forward strand.
TTTGTCGGCTGAGTATAGACGAGTGGCATCGCCCAGCGCATATCTGATAGGTAATCTCATATCGGGTGTGCCTAACTGTGCCTTGATAGCTCCATCTACAAATTCCACCATGGAGTGTATGATCGACTGCGGGTGTACTACAGCTTCAATTTGTGATGGTTTTACATCGAAGAGCCATCGGGCCTCTATTATTTCAAAGGCTTTGTTTACCATAGTAGCTGAATCGATAGTGATTTTTGCTCCCATCGACCAGTTGGGGTGATGCAGCGCATCAGCTACGGTAACTTTATCCAATTCTTCCAATGGGAGTTTTCTGAATGGACCACCCGAAGCCGTGATTATTAATTTTTTCACGCGTTGGTGATCCTCGCCTACAAGGCATTGGTAGATAGCTGAATGTTCCGAATCCACCGGGATAACCTTAGATTTGGATTGATTCAATGCATCAGTTACAATATCGCCGGCTACAACAAGAGTCTCTTTGTTGGCCAAAGCTATATCCTTACCCGCGTTGATGGCTCTGAGGGTTGGTGCGAGCCCGCTGTAGCCCACTGTCGCTGTAACCACTACATCGACATAGTCGAGTGTCATTGCATCGATCACTGCCTGAGTGCCGGCTCCGGTCAGTATCCCTAAAGGTTCTAAGGCTTGTTTGAGTTTTAAATATTTCGATTCGTCGGCTATTATGGCCATTCGGGGTCTACGGGCTATCGCTTGTTGTATCAATGTGTCGACCTTTGATCCTGCAATAAGTACGGTGACGTCAAACAACTCCGGGTATCGGGCTGTTACATCGAGCGTCTGGGTACCTATTGATCCGGTTGATCCAAGTATTGCAATTTTTTTAGGAGAGTACATATTGTCCCATTTTAAATATATGTGCAAATTTAAGCAAAAAATATTTATTACGCCAATAACGAGCTGTAGGTTTTGAATTTTTATATCAAAATTTGAGGATGAAATGAAAAAAAATCTTAACTTTGCACTCGTAATGGATACTATGTAAACATGCTTTCGGTCTATTGTTCTGTGCAGTAGATTGTTAAGCGTTGTTTGCTTTTGGTGTGTCAATTTATCGAGAGAAAAATCTTATCAAATTTTTATGATAACATCAGCAATATTCGGAATTTCCAACAACGCTCTGCTCGCTGTCGTGGCTCTTCTCACGGGTGTAGCTCTTGTGGCGTTGGCTATGTGGATTGCGGGTCTTATCTCGCCTCGCTCGTTCAACCCGTCAAAGGGTGAAGCTTATGAATGTGGTATCCCTACACGCGGTGTCTCGATGACACGGTTCAGTGTGGGTTATTACCTGTTTGCAATCCTGTTCTTGATGTTTGATGTCGAGACTGTATTCTTGTTCCCTTGGGCTGTGCGCATGCGTGAACTTGGAGTTGATGGCCTCACAAGCATCGCAGTGTTTTTTGGAATCTTAGTGCTGGGTCTTGTTTATGCCTGGCGGAAAGGAGCACTTGAATGGAAGTAACAACAAAAAGCATGCCCTACGAGGCATTTAAGGATAACGAGTATATAGAAAATCTCGTTCAAGAACTACAGGCTTCAGGTACAAATGTGCTCGTTGGCTCTCTTGATAAATTAATCAATTGGGGTCGTTCAAACTCGTTGTGGCCTCTGACTTTCGCTACCAGCTGCTGTGGTATTGAATTCGTTTCGCTTGGTGCGGCTCGTTTCGATATGGCTCGTTTTGGCTGGGAAGTAGCTCGTTCATCACCACGTCAGGCTGACTTCATGATGGTGGCCGGAACTATCGTTGGACGTATGGTCCCGGTGTTCCGTCGTCTATATGATCAGCTCGCTGAACCAAAATATGTTATAGCTTGTGGTGGCTGCGCTATCTCGGGCGGACCGTTCAAACGCTCTTACCATGTGGCAAAAGGTATTGAGGATATTGTGCCGGTCGATGTTTTTGTTCCCGGTTGTCCTCCATGTCCCGAGGCTATGATCTATGGTATCATGCAACTTTCACGTAAAGTTAAGGTTGAGCGTTTCTTTGGAGGCGTTAATCGTCAGGAAAAAGAACAGGACTTTGTTAAGGAACATCCTGTAGCTGCTGAAGCAGAGAAGATCATAAACGGTTAGAATTGATGACCGCCGGTATCTTAGCCCATTAATACTCCTTCCACTACCTCCTTGTAAACTGTTGAATTGGAGGGATCATAAATTTAAAAACGAAATTTCAATATACATTATCTCATGGCAACAATCAAGGAAGACATCGCAGCCCGTTTCCCGAAAGCTACTTTCGATGAGGCCGACGTGCTGTTGATAAATATCCCCGATGACCAACTACACGAACTCGCTCGCTCGCTACGCGATGATTTTGGCTATGACTTCTTGATCACCATCGTGGGAGTGGATCGTAAAGATAGCCTTGGAGCGATCTATTTCCTGAGTTCTACCACCCAACACACCGAGATCTCATTTCAGGTCACTACTACCGATCGTGAGCATCCCGCTTTCGAATCAATTGCCGACCTTTGGTCTATAGCAACAATCTACGAGCGTGAGATCTTCGATTTCTATGGTATAATATTCCTCAATAACCCCGACATGCGTCGTCTCTTCCTGAACATTGATTGGAAGGGTTATCCGTTGCGTAAGGACTACGATATGGAGTCCAATAATATTCTTTCGACAGAAAGCGAGCGTCAGAGCGATTTTACCAACGTTTATACTCGTGGAGCCGACGGAAAAATTGAGGTTGCCGAGAAAGCTGTATTCAAACCCAATGATTTTGTTGTCAACATAGGTCCTCAGCATCCTGCAACTCACGGTGTGTTGCGTTTCCGCACAGCCGTTGATGGCGAGATGATCACAAAGATCGATGTATATATGGGTTACATTCACCGCGGTATTGAAAAGCTTTGTGAAAGCCTCGGTTATCCACAGACTCTCCATTATACCGACCGTATGGACTATTTCTCGGCCCATAATTATCACCACGGTTTGTGTCTCTGTATAGAGCGTGCTGCAGGAATTGAAGTTCCTCGCCGTGCTCAGGTCATTCGCGTTATAATGGACGAATTGTCGCGTATCGCGTCCCATTGTCTGTTCTTCGGTACCTATTGTATGGACTTAGGTGCTACCACCATGCTTTTCTATACGCTGCGTGTGAGAGAACAGATACTTGATATTATGACCAAGACGTGTGGCGCCCGCATGACTTTCAACTATGACTGCATAGGCGGTGTCATGGCCGACGTCGATCCCGACTTCGTTAAAGATGTCAAGGCACTTCTCGCTACATTGCCGGCCAATCTCAAGGAATACAACAAACTCTTCGTAGGCAATGTTATTGCCGAGGGGCGTCTGGAAAATATGGGCAACATGTCGCGCGAACATGCCATTCAGTGGGGTGTTACCGGCCCGTCGGGCCGTGCCTCAGGTTGGTCATGCGACGTGCGTAAGACTCATCCCTATGCTGTCTACAATGAAGTTCAATTTGATGAGATCGTAATGCAGGAAGGTGACTCGATGGCACGTTTCAAGGCTCGTATACTTGAAATCGAGCAAAGTGCACGTATTATCGAGCAGTTGATTGACAATATTCCTGAAGGCGAAGTGCTTGCTAAAGTTCCAAAAGTGTTGAAACTTCCTGTAGGACATTGGTTCCAGCTCGTTGAAGGATGTCGCGGACTTTTCGGCGTTTATATCGAGAGTGATGGCGGTACAAGTCCTGTGCGCATGAAGTTCGTCACACCATCATTGAACTTGGCTGCAGTGGTTGATTCTATAACCACCGGCAATAAAATTGCCGACCTTATTACCATAGCCGGTTCGCTCGATTATATCGTACCCGATATGGACCGTTAATAATTCTTATAAGATTATTAGCAGTAATATTTAAATAGACAATCATAGAAAGAATATCACAATAATCATGGAGACAACTTTCGATTTCTCTACTATCACACAGTGGTTCAACAACCTGTTGCTGGGTTGGGGATTGCAGCCGTGGCTCGTTACTACCATCGAGTGTGTGCTTGTTGGCGTTGGCCTATTGTTGCTGTATGCGCTGCTTGCTTTGTTCTACATTTATTTCGAGCGTAAAGTATGTGCCGCTTTCCAGTGCCGCCTTGGTCCTAACCGCGTTGGTCCATTAGGTTTGCTTCAGAGCTTCGCCGATATGTTCAAAATCCTTATCAAGGAGCTCATACATCTTAAAAACATTGACCGGTTCCTTTTTGCTCTCGCTCCCTATTTGGTAATCATCGCTTCGATGATGGCGTTCTCAGTATTGCCGTGGGGCCCCGGATTGCAAATAGTTGATTTTAATATAGGTATTTTCTTCCTTATTGCTGTTTCCTCGATCGGTGTACTTGGTATCCTGTTGGCCGGTTGGTCTTCAAACAACAAGTTTACACTTATAGGAGCTATGCGCTCAGGTGCGCAAATGATTAGCTATGAGCTTTCAATAGGTCTTTCTGTAATTACAATGGTAGCATTTGCCGGTACGATGAATGTTGAAGAGATTGTACTGGCACAGGATAATCTCTGGTTCATATTCTCTGGTCACGTGCCTGCAATCATAGCATTCATTATCTATATTATTGCCGGTACAGCTGAGACCAACCGTGGACCGTTTGACTTACCAGAGGCTGAGAGTGAGCTTACAGCCGGTTATCACACTGAATATTCAGGTATCCACTTCGGCTTCTTCTACTTGGCTGAGTATCTGAACTTGTTTATTGTCGCCGGTGTAGCTTCTCTACTCTTCTTTGGAGGTTGGATGCCCTTGCACATTCCTGGTTTTGATGGCTTCAACCACATTATGAATTATATACCCGGTGTGGTTTGGTTCATAGGTAAAGCGGTGGTAATTTCATTTGTTATCATTTGGTTCAAGTGGACATTCCCTCGCTTGAGAATTGACCAACTCCTTACATTGGAGTGGAAATATCTGCTCCCGATCAACTTGTTCAATCTTGCCTTGATGGTAATGATCGTAGTGTGTGGCTGGTACGTCCACTGGTAATCTAAATTCTTTCAAGAACTCTTCAAGAATCTATTATAATATGAGCCAAAATAAAGGTAAAATTGCACAGGTTATCGGCCCGGTTGTCGACGTGGCTTTCGATGGCGATAACGTTATCCTGCCTCCTATCTTCACCGCTTTGAAAATTGACCGTCCCGATGGAACTCAGCTTGTTCTCGAAGTTGAACAGCACATTGGTGAGGACACCGTTCGTTGCGTAGCCATGGAAAGTACCGATGGTTTGCAGCGTGGTCTCGAGGTTGATAATCTTGAGCGTCCAATCTCAGTTCCTACCGGTGAACAGGTAAAGGGACGTTTGTTGAACGTCATCGGAGATTCGATTGACCATCTTCCCGAGCTTAATCGTCAAAATCTTTGTCCTATCCATCAGCCGGCTCCTGAGTTCGAGGATCTGACTATTGGTACCGAAATACTATTTACAGGTATTAAGGTAATCGACCTGCTTGAACCTTATAGCAAGGGTGGTAAGATCGGATTGTTTGGTGGTGCTGGTGTAGGTAAGACTGTGCTTATCATGGAGCTCATAAACAATATTGCCAAAGGACATAATGGATTCTCAGTGTTTACCGGTGTAGGAGAACGCACTCGTGAAGGTAATGATTTGCTTCGCGAGATGATTGAGAGTGGTGTTATGAAATATGGCGAAAAATTCTCTGAAGGCATGGAGAAAGGGCAGTGGAATCTTGAAGATGTTGACATGAATGCTGTCAAGGATTCTCAAGCTGCACTGGTTTTTGGTCAGATGAATGAACCACCGGGTGCACGTCTGCGAGTAGCCCTCACCGGTCTTACCGTGGCCGAGCAGTTCCGTGATCAAGATGGTGGTGGTAAGGAGATTCTATTGTTTATCGACAATATCTTCCGTTTCACACAGGCCGGATCTGAGGTTTCTGCACTGTTAGGCCGAATGCCTTCGGCTGTAGGTTATCAGCCAACTCTGGCATCGGAGATGGGTAGCCTGCAAGAGCGTATCACCTCAACAAAGAATGGTTCAATTACTTCGGTTCAGGCAATCTATGTACCGGCCGATGACTTGACCGACCCGGCGCCTGCAACTACTTTCTCGTTCCTCGATGCTACAACAGTGTTATCTCGTAAGATTGCTGAGTTGGGTATTTATCCCGCTGTAGACCCGTTGGAGTCTACATCACGCATTCTGGACCCCAATATTATAGGCGAGGATCATTACAATACTGCTCAAGCTATTAAACAGTTATTGCAGAAGTATAACGAATTGCAGGATATTATCGCAATTCTCGGTGTTGACGAGTTGAGTGATGAAGACAAGCTCGTAGTGGCACGCGCGCGTCGAGCACAACGATTCCTCTCGCAGCCTTTCCACGTAGCAGAGCAGTTTACCGGACTCCCCGGTGTGATGGTTCCGTTGAGCGAGACCATAAGAGGATTTAAGATGATCTTGTCGGGTGAGATGGATAAATATCCCGAGCAGGCATTCTTGAATGTAGGAACCATCGATGAAGCAATCGCCAAAGGCGAGAAACTTCTTGCTGAGGTTAAGTAAATTACTCTTAATTAAAAGATAATGACACTAAATATTATTTCGGCACAACAAGTGGTCTTCAGTGGTGAAGTGAAGTCGGTGACACTGCCCGGAAGCATGGGTAGCTTCACTGTGCTCCAAAACCATGCATCGTTAATTTCAACGCTCACTCCGGGTGAAGTTGTTTATGTTGATAATGAAGACCAAACCCACAATGCTTCAATTGATGGCGGTATTGTAAGTGTCGATAATAATGTAATTGCGGTGTGCGTAGCATAGAGATGAAGAGGTTTATTCAAAATATACTTGTAGGTTTTATTGCCGTCTCAATGGCAATAGTTCCCGCTGTCGCTCAGGATGCCGCCACGGGTGCCGATTCCATTGGTGATTCAAGTGTTGATTCGGAAGTTGTAGATGCTGGTAACGGCCATGAGTCTGAAGCCGGTGATTTCAACCCTAAAGACATAATTTTCGAGCATCTTGGCGATGGATATGGTTGGGAAGTACCATTTAATCACCATAAGCGCATGCCCTTGCCTATAATAGTGTGGGGTAGCGATGGCTTGCATATATTCTCTTCATCGCGCGTTGCACATGGTGATGTGTATCGCGATGGCAATGTTGAATTTATGATTGCTGAAGATGGTGACTATAAGGGTAAACTCGTTGAAGTTAACAGTGATGGCACAGTATCTCGTCCATGGGACTTCTCGATAACTAAAAACGTTTTGGCCGTATTCTTTACTGTAATACTTGTTTTACTATGTGTATTGCCTCTCGGTAGTTGGTATCGTTCAAAAGGCTATGTTGCAGCACGCGGTTTCAAGGGAACTCTCGAAGCCTTGTATGAATTCATCTATGTATCTCTCATTAAAGCTACTCTAAAGGAGCAGGCGCGCCGTTTTGCTCCGTATCTTTTAACGGTGTTTATGTTTATCTTTGTTTCTAACCTAATGGGGTTGGTGGTAATTTTCCCCGGAGGTGCCAATTTGACCGGTAATATTGCCGTTACATTGGTTCTGGCATTGATAACATTCTTTATTACCAATCTTTTCGGTACCAAGCATTATTGGAAGGAGATTCTTTGGCCCGATGTTCCACTCTGGTTGAAGTTCCCGTTGCCTATAATGCCGGTAATCGAGATTTTTGGTATGTTTACCAAGCCGGCGGCATTAACTGTGCGTCTTTTTGCAAACATGATGGGTGGACATATTATTGTCATCTCATTAACACTTATAATCTTCATCTTTGCCAAGATGGGAATAGCAGCGATGTCGGGTGCCACTGTGGTTTCGATGATTTTCCAGATCTTCATGCTCTTGATTGATGTACTGGTAAGTTTCATCCAAGCCTACGTGTTTACCATGCTCTCAACTATTTTCATTTCGCTCGCCCAGGAACACGAGCATGAACATGAAGAACATAAAGAAGTTCCCGTAACAAAGTAAATAAAATAATCAAATAATAATTCACTACTTAAACGACAAAATTATGTTAGCATTGATTTTAGCACTTGAAGGTCTACTACAGTTGGGCGCATCTATAGGCGCTGGTATCGCAGCTATTGGTGCCGGTCTTGGTATCGGTAAAATCGGTTCTTCGGCTATGGAGGCTATTGCTCGCCAACCCGAGGCTGCTGGCGATATTCGCAGTAACATGATCGTGATCGCCGCTCTTATCGAGGGTGTTGCGCTCTTCGCTGTTATTGTTTGCCTTCTCGCTATTTTCCTTAAATAAATTATCCCGTAGATCTGATGGAATTATTCAAACCCGACTTTGGTCTCGTTTTCTGGATGTTCGTGGCTTTTGCCATTCTCTTCCTTCTTTTGTGGAAGAAAGGGTGGCCGGCTATTATGGACATGATTGACAAGCGAGCCGACCTTATTGACAAGGGGGTTGAATATGCTCAACAGGCCAAGGATCAACTTGACAAAGCTCAGGAGAGCGCTGAACAAATTATAGCCGACGCTCGTCGTAGCCAAGCCGATATTTTGCGCGAAGCTGCCCACATGAAAGATCAAATTGTGGAACAGGCACGCCAGGAAGCCCGCGATGCAGCTCAGAAAGAAATCGAGAGCGCACGCGTTGCTATCGCTCAGGAACGAAAGGAAGCCGAGAAAAACTTCCGCGATCAGGTCAGTTCTTTCGCTCTAGATATAGCCTCGAAGGTAACTCGTAGCCAGCTTTTGGCCGATGCTGCCCAAACAAAGCTTGTCAACAATCTCCTTGACGAGATAGAGAAAACAAACTAATCAACTCCCTTTTTACAAGTCACTTTTAACGATGAACCAAGGACTCATACCTCAGCGATATGCAAAGGCTTTGTACAAGGTCGCTCTGGAGCGCCGTTGTGCCGAACCTATATACGCTTTGATGAAGACACTCGAGGTGTCGTTCAGCTCTAACGTAGAGTTAGGGCGTGTCATGGAGAATCCATTTATCGATAATAACCAAAAGCTATCTCTCTTGCTTGCTGCTGTTGGCGTGATGGTTGCAAATAACTACGATTCATCGGTATTGACATTTGTTGATTTTATTAAGCTTTTGGAGCAGAACAAGCGCATAGAGTTTGTGCGTGGAATTGCACTCGCTTACATTGCGCTTTATCGAAAGGAATGCAACATCGCTACGGTGACTGTAACGTCGGCATCAAAGCTCAATCCCGAAGCGTCAAACCGTCTTCGTGAGCTCGTAAACTCAAACCTCGATGGTGCTACTGTCGAATATAATGAGATGATAGACCCTGAGTTGATAGGCGGTTTCACTGTCTCGATCGACAACCGGCGTCTTGACGCTTCAATAAAGAATGAACTTAAACAACTCCGTTTAAAACTGCTTAGCCACTAACCAATGATTAATCCCAGCGAGATATCAGAAGTTCTTAAGCAACAGCTTGAGAACGTAAATACTAAAGTAACGTTTGACGAGACCGGCTCTGTGCTCAATGTCGGTGACGGTGTTGCCCATGTCTATGGGCTTGACAACGTATGTGCCAACGAACTCGTTGAATTTGAGAATGGTGTCATGGGCGTTGCTCTTAACCTTGAAGAGAGTAATGTCGGCGTCATATTGCTCAATAACGTAAACTCGGTTACCGAGAATATGAGTGTTCGTCGCACCGGCCGTATCGCCTCTATCCCTGTTGGTGACGGTCTTTTTGGCCGTGTTATCAATGTGTTGGGTGAACCTATTGATGGGCGTGGTCCTATTGAGGGTGAGCTTTTGGATATGCCTTTGGAGCGTAAGGCTCCCGGTGTAATATTCCGTCAGCCAGTTAAACAGCCCCTCGAAACAGGTATTAAGGCAGTGGACGCCATGGTACCCATAGGTCGTGGCCAACGTGAGTTGATTATTGGTGACCGCCAAATTGGTAAGACTGCGATTGCTATTGACACCATTATCAACCAACGTGCCAACTATGAGGCCGGTAAGCCTGTTTATTGTATCTATGTAGCGATAGGACAGAAAGCTTCATCGGTTGCTGCTATAGTTGAAACACTTCGTCAACATGGTGCTTTAGACTATACAGTTGTAGTAGCTGCTACAGCTTCCGATTCGGCTTCGATGCGCTATTATTCTCCTTTTGCCGGTGTTGCTATCGGTGAGTATATCCGAGATACCGGTCGTGATGCGCTTATTGTTTATGATGACCTTTCAAAGCAAGCAGTTGCTTATCGTGAGATTTCGCTTATTTTGAAACGTCCTTCGGGCCGAGAAGCTTATCCCGGTGATATATTCTATCTCCACTCTCGCTTGTTGGAGCGTGCCGCAAAGATTATCGATAACCAGCATGTGGCATCAATGATGAACGACCTTCCGGAGGTTCTTAAACCTATTGTAAAGGGTGGTGGTTCTCTTACAGCCCTGCCTATTATTGAAACTCAGGCAGGTGACGTGTCGGCCTACATTCCTACCAACGTTATCTCGATTACCGATGGTCAGATTTATCTGGAGTCTTCTCTATTCAACCGTGGCATACGTCCCGCTATCAATGTGGGTATCTCTGTGTCTCGTGTAGGTGGTAATGCTCAGATCAAGCCGATGAAAAAAGTCGCCGGTACTTTAAAGATTGACCAGGCTCAGTTCCGCGAGCTTGAGTCGTTTACCAAGTTTGGTGGCGACATAGATCCAGTTACAGCCCGTGTCATCGACCGTGGTCGTAAGAACGAGCGCTTGTTGATACAACCTCAGTACCAGCCGGTACCTGTAGCCGAGGAAGTAGCTATTATTTATTGCGGTGTCAATGGTTTGTTGGAGAATGTACCTCTCGATAAGGTTGCTGAGTTCCAGCAGTCCTATTTGCAATTGTTGCGTGCCAAGCATCAGGAGACTGTTCTTGACCGCATAGCTGCAGGCCAAATGACCGATGAGGTTACCTCCATTATGACACAAACGGCTAAAGAGGTGGCTGCCCGTTATTAATATACTGAGTTGATTACTCGATTGAGATATTTAAATTGAACAACCAATATAACTTGTTAATCACAGAGATCCAGAGCAATGGCAACACTACGCGAGCTTAAAGCAAGAATAGGGTCGGTAGCTTCCAGTGAGAAGATTACCGGCGCCATGAAGATGATTTCGTCGGCCAAGATGCACAAGGCCGAGCAAGCACTGCGTTTGCTCAAGCCTTATCGTAGCCAAATTGAGACCATCATATCCAATCTGCTTAGTGCCGATGCCGAGTTTGCATCACCACTTTTAGAATCGCGCGAGGTTAAGCGTTTTGCTCTGGTTGTATTTGGTTCAGACGATGGCTTGTGTGGCGCCTATAATGTCAATATTTACAAGCAGGTAGTTGCCAAGCTTGTGGAATTGAGCGCAAAGTATCCTGACGCTGGTGTTGATGTAATGCCTGTAGGTTCAAAAATTGCCAAGCAAGTAGTGAAGCTTGGTAATAGCCAGCTGGCATCAGAGTTGAATATCACATTGAAAGTCAATGTGATTACTGAGATGACGGTCGATAGCAAGAGTAATGATGAAAGTATCAAGCTATTTGCATCAACACTTCGTGATAGTTTTCTTAATGGAACTTATGATCTGGTGTTGTCGTTATCAACCCATTTCTATAGTGTGAGCCGTCAGAAGATTGAATCTCGCCAATTGCTTCCAGTTGAGTCAGCTTCACTTGAAACTGGAAGCACAGATGTGGTTATAAAGCCATATATTTTCGAGCCATCGCCTGAGGCTATTGTCGACACAGTTTTACCTCTTTTCCAATTGGCTATCATGCAGGATCTATTTACTCAAAACAGTGCCTCTGAGCAAGCTGCACGTGTCATGGCGATGCAAAGCGCTAATGATAACGCTAAGAAGCTGCTTGATCAATTACAATTGGAGTACAATAAGTTACGTCAACAATCGATTACCAATGAGTTGCTTGATATAGTTGGTGGACAGGTAAGGTAATACCTCTTTGATTTTAAAATTGAATGATAGTTCAAAATATTGATTAGAATATAATAAACTAAATAGATATACACAACATTATGGGAAGTGTAAAAGATTATTTCTCTTCATTGGGTCATGGCATCTCAAGCCTTGTCAAGGGTATGCAAGTGACCGGTAAGGAGTTTATAACCCCTAAGATCACTGAGCGTTATCCCGAGAACCGTGATACGCATCATTACCCCGAGCGTTTCCGTGCTTGTCTGGAGCTCATCTACGATGCCGAGGGCAATCACAAGTGTATCGCCTGTGGTACATGTGAACGCAACTGTCCCAATGGCACCATCCAGGTTATAACCAAGATGGTTGATACATGGGACGGAAAGAAAAAGAAGAAGCTTGATCGCTATGTCTACGATCTTGGAAGTTGTACATTTTGTCAGCTTTGCGCTACAACTTGTCCTACAAATGCCTTGACGTTCTCAAACAATTTTGAACAGGCTGTATTCACTCGTTCTAAACTAGTTAAGCAACTGAACTATTTGCCTGAAAAACCCGAGCCGGAGCCAACCGAGGAGGAGAAGGCCAAGATACTTGCCGAGCGTGAGGCTAAAATAGCAGCTGCCAAAGCGGCTGCTGCAGCAAAGGCTGCCGCCGCTGCCAAAGCTGCCGCCGAGAAACCTGCCGGTGAATCAACAACCGAAAATAAATAAGCTACATTATCATAATGGAATCATTAGGAAGTATCATTAGCTATGTGGTTATAGCTCTGGCGATTGTTATCTGTTCGATACTCGCCGTGACGACACGCAAGATACTGCGTGCGGCCACTTACCTGCTGTTTGCACTGTTTGCAACAGCCGCTGTGTATTTTAAACTGGATTATGAGTTCTTGGGAGGTGTGCAAATTGCGGTCTATGCCGGCGGTATTGTCGTGCTTGTAGTGTTTGCAATTCTTCTTACACCACATCCCGGTGACAATAGTGAGCGTCTTGCTTCGCGTAGCCGTCGTCTTGGTCTCTTGGCCGGATTGGCTGCTTTCGCTGCAGGGGCCTATTCACTTGTTACCCGTTGTGAGTTGTTGGCCAAGGCTCCAGAGATGTCTAACCCCGACATGGATACCATAGGTACCGCGCTGTTAGGTACGGGAAATGGTCAGTACCTGTTGCCCTTCGAGGCAGTCAGTGTTCTGTTACTCGCATGTATAATTGGCGGCGTTGTAGTCGCACGTAAACGCTAACCAACTGTCGATATGGAATTAAACGCTCTATACTATCTGATACCGTCGCTTATCATGTTTGCATGTGGCGTATACGGATTCATTACGCGTCGCAATATGATAGCGATGCTTATCTCGCTCGAGCTTATGCTTAACTCGGTCGACATGAACTTTGTGGTTTTCAACCGTTTCTTGTTCCCGAATCAAATGGAGGGTATGTTCTTTACCTTGTTTGCGATTGCGATCGCTGCAGCTGAAACTGCTCTCGCTATAGCTATTGTAGTTAATGTATATCGTGCCAACAACGATATTGATGTTCGCGATATTTGTAAAATGAAATTCTAATCCCATCACATGGAAACTTCAGCAATTCTTATCTTAGCAATACCCCTGTTGATGTTCCTGTTTCTGGGACTCGCAGGCAAGTATCTGCCCCACAAGTGGGCCGGCATTCTCGGCACTTGTGGTATGGGTGTCACAATGGTGCTCGCCTATACTGTTGCGTTCGAGTATTTCTTCTCGGGCAATTCGTTCTTTATAAATGAAGCAGGGGATCGTCTGCAGCACGTGGTGTTCAATCATGATTGGTTGAATTTCTACGATAAATTGACCATTCGTCTCGGATTCCTGCTGGATCCTATTTCGGCCATGATGTTGGTTGTTATCACGACAATCTCGTTTATGGTTCATTTGTACAGCAATGGTTACATGCGTGACCATCATGGTGTCTGGGAGACAGGGTTCCAGCGTTTCTATGCGTTCCTGTCGTTGTTCAGTTTCTCGATGCTCGGTCTCGTTGTTGCAACCAACATTTTCCAGATGTACATTTTCTGGGAGCTTGTGGGTGCATCGTCCTACCTGTTGATCGGTTTCTACTACACAAAGCCTTCGGCTGTTTCGGCTTCTAAAAAAGCGTTTATCGTTACTCGCTTTGCCGACTTAGGTTTCTTGATCGGTATCTTGGTCCTTTCATTCTACGTAGGACTATACAGCGAGGGTAATATAACCGATGCGTTTACCTTTACTTCTTTGACTTCGGTTCCTGTTGACGGCTTGACCGACACATTCTCTGTTTCGGAGGGTACAGCACAGGTTATTCGCGATCTTTTCCAAAACAGCGCAGCTCCTATGTTCATGGGTGCTTCAGTGTTAACGTGGGCTCTCGTGCTCATCTTCATGGGTGGTATGGGTAAATCGGCTATGATGCCGCTTCACATCTGGTTGCCTGATGCCATGGAAGGCCCAACGCCGGTTTCAGCTCTTATCCACGCAGCTACCATGGTTGTAGCCGGTGTATACTTGGTTGCCCGACTATTCCCGCTTTATCTGATGGCACCTGCAGCTCTTGACATCATTACTGTTGTTGGAGCTATCACAGCACTCTATGCTGCGATGGTGGCATGTGCACAAATCGATATTAAGCGTGTGCTCGCGTTCTCTACTATTTCTCAGATCGCGTTCATGATGGTATCGCTTGGTGTTACACGCCTTGACCACTCGGTAGCCCTTGGACATGAAGTTCACGAAGGTCTTGGTTACATGGCTTCAATGTTCCATTTGTTCACCCACGCTATGTTCAAGGCGTTGTTGTTCCTGGGTGCCGGAGCTCTTATCCATGCTATCGGTTCTAACGACTACACAGCGATGCACGGCCTTCGCAAGTACATGCCTATAACCCACATCACTTTCTTGATTGGCTGTCTCGCTATAGCCGGTATCATACCGTTTGCAGGATTCTTCTCTAAAGATGAGATCTTGACTGCATGCTTCGGCCATTCTACTGTATGGGCAATCTGGATGGCTGTAGTTGCCGGTTTGACTGCTTTCTATATGTTCCGTCTTTACTTCCTTATCTTCTGGTGGAAGGAACACAAAGTACACGATGAACACCATGCTCCCCACGACCAGCCTTGGACTATGACGTTGCCTTTGGTTATACTTGCTGTAGTTTCAATCTTTGCCGGTTTCGTTCCATTTGGTTCTCTTGTAACCTGGAATGGTCACCCCATTACAGGCAGTGGTTTCTTGACCAATCTTGAAAACCTTAACTGGAGTGTAGCTGCTCTCTCGCTTATCATTGCCATTGTGGGTATTATGGTTGCAATGAAGATGTATAAGAAGGAGAATGAGTTGCCTGCCAAGATGCGCAATGCTCTTCCCCGTCTTTGGGACTGGTGTCACCATCGTTTCTACTGGGACGAACTCTACATGTTCATTACCCACCGCATCATCTTTGGTCTTGTTTGTCGCCCGATAGCTTGGTTTGACCGTCACATCATCGATGGTACAATGGATGCATTTGCTGCAGTTACCAACAAGGTTTCCTACGCAATACGCGGATTCCAGTCGGGCAATGTACACATGTATGTGTGGTGTTACCTCGCAGGTGCAGTGCTCCTTGCTGTCATCACAATGATATGTGTTCTATAATGCGACATTTTCTTGAGTTAGTTAATCGATAATAAACCAATTTGATCATATTAAATATTATGTTGTTCGATAACATACTGATCTACTTCGTGCTTATCCCGATGCTTATGCTGGCAGGTGTCGCACTGTGTCGCAATATCAAACAGATACGTGCGGTTGCTGTTGTAGGTTCCACGGCTTTGATCGCTCTAAGCGTCTATCTGGTTGCCGATTTCCTTAAGGCTCCGGTTGAGACAGCGGTTGACGGCATGTACCACTACTCTTCATGGAAGTGGTTTACTGCCCAGGGTCTTAATATTAATCTTACTGTAGGTGTTGATGGTGTATCGGTAGCAATGTTGCTGCTGTCATCAATAATTCTTTTTACCGGTTCGTTCGCTTCATGGACTATTGCTCAACCTAAGGCCTTCTTCCTTTGGTTGATTCTCCTGTCGATAGGTGTGTTTGGTTTCTTCATCACTATCGACCTTTTCGCAATGTTTATGTTCTATGAGGTTGCTCTTATCCCAATGTACCTTTTGATCGGTGTATGGGGTTCGGGAAACAAGAACTACTCGGCCATGAAGCTTACCCTGATGCTTATGGGTGGCTCAGCGTTCTTGATGCTTGGTCTTATCGGAATTTACTACCATTCATCGGCCGATGGTCACTACACTTGGAACTTGCTTGAAATTGCACGCAACAATGCTATAAGCACCGGCTGGCAATATTTCCTCTTCCCGATGACTTTTGTTGGTTTCGGTGTTTTAGGAGCAATGTTCCCATTCCACACTTGGAGCCCTGACGGTCACGCTTCGGCTCCTACTGCCGTATCAATGCTCCATGCCGGTGTGTTGATGAAACTTGGCGGTTACGGATGTTTCCGTGTCGCTATGTATCTGATGCCTGAGGCAGCCAACGACCTTGCATGGATATTCTTGATCCTTACCGGCATCTCGGTTGTTTACGGAGCTTTCTCGGCTTGTGTTCAAACCGATTTGAAGTATATCAACGCTTATTCTTCGGTTTCTCACTGTGGATTGGTTCTGTTTGCTATTCTTATGCTTAACACTACTGCAATGACAGGTGCTGTTATGCAGATGCTGTCCCATGGTTTGATGACAGCTCTGTTCTTTGCTCTTATCGGTATGATTTATGGTCGCACCCACACTCGCGACATCACCAAGATGGGTGGTATGATGAAGATCATGCCTTACTTAGCTGTTTGCTATGTTATCGCAGGTATGGCTTCGCTGGGTCTTCCCGGTCTCTCGGGTTTCGTTGCTGAGATGACAATCTTTGTAGGCTCGTTTCAGCAGGGTATGGCTGACTATCTCGCCGGTGGTGGCTCACTGCGCTTAGTGTTCACCATCATTGCATGTTGCTCGATCGTAATCACTGCTGTTTACATCTTGCGCGTTGTTGGTAAACTCCTTTTTGGTCCGGTTCAGGACAAGCACCATCTGGAGCTTACTGATGCAACATGGTGGGAGCGTTTGTCAACCGCAACACTTATTGTGTGTGTCGCAGCTATCGGTTGCTTCCCCAATTTCTTTGAACATTTGATTCGCGGTACTTTCAATCCTGAATTATTCCGCGCTATCGCAATGAACTTCTAATCGCTCTAAGTAAACCATCATGGATTATTCACAGTTTTTATTTATGAAGCAGGAGATAGCACTCCTGGTAGTATTCTTGCTGGTGTTCTTCTACGACACCTTCGCATCGAAGAAAGCGCTGAATGCTCTGTCGGGCATCACATGCGTCCTCTTTGGTATCTACACTGTTGCAAGCTTCTTGCCATGTGTTACAGGAGCGAATGCCACAGCCTTCTCGGGTATGTATGAAACGTCTCCCATTATAGCAATGATCAAGAATGTGCTTAATGTTGGTGTTCTGATCGTTCTTATACAATCGGTGAATTGGGCTAACAATGAATCGACATCAGTGCGCCGAGGTGAATTCTACGAGTTGTTACTCGTTACCCTGTTCGGCATGTATCTTATGATTTCGGCCCGTCACTTCCTATTGTTCATCATAGGTCTCGAATCGGCTTCACTTCCTTTGGCTGCAATGGTGGCATTTGATAAGAAACGTTACGAGAGCCACGAGGCCTCAATCAAGTATATCTTGACTGCAGTTTTCTCATCGGCTATCTTGATGATGGGCTTGTCGTTTGTTTATGGTCTTAGCGGTTCATTGTACTTCAGTCAGGTAGGCGGAGCGATAGCTGCAGCTTCTTCACCCATGCTTATCTGCGCTTTGGCATTTGTGATAGCCGGTGTCGGTTTCAAGCTCTCGCTTGTGCCGTTCCACTTGTGGACTGCCGATGTTTATCAAGGTGCACCTACACCGGTTACCTCTTATCTTTCGGTAATCTCGAAGGGTTCGGCTGCATTTGCTTTCCTTGTTATCATGGTTCAATGTTTCAGCGCTGTTTATGCACAGGCTTGGGAGTGGATGCTATATGCTTTGATTATATTGACTATTACTGTAGGTAACCTGTTTGCCATACGTCAGCGCAACATGAAGCGTTTCCTCGCATTCTCTTCAGTTTCCCAGGCCGGATATATCATGCTCGGTATCATCGCTATGAACGCAATGGGACTTGCAGCTATGGTATACTACATTCTTGTTTATGTATTCAGTAACCTTGCAGCATTTGGTGTGATACAAGCTATTGAGAACAACACCGGTAAAGTTGATATGGACGACTATCGCGGTTTGAGCAAAACCAATCCCAAGCTATCATTTGCCATGATGCTGGCTATGTTCTCTCTTGCCGGTATTCCACCTTTTGCAGGTTTCTTCTCGAAGTTCTTCATATTCACTTCGGCTATAAATCAAGGTTCGATTGCTATATATGTATTGGTATTGATTGCATTGATCAATACAATTATCTCACTTTACTACTACCTGTTAGTGGTAAAGGCAATGTATATTAGCGATGAGAAACCGGCTATTGAAACATTCAAGTCAAGTTTTACCGATCGTCTTGGTCTTATCGTGACAGTTGCAGGTATTATCCTGTTGGGTGTTGTAAGTGTCGTATATAACCATATTCTCACATTGGCCGAACATAGCTCGCTCTTCTAAATCGATAGCGATTAATACAGTCATAAACAAGATCCCGTTGAGACTCTCAACGGGATTTTTTTATATAGTTTGGGAATATAACCATCTGCGACAGCATGTAAGCAAGTACAAATATAGCCGTCCAGATATTGGGCGGCTATATTTGAGCGGTTTTCCAGCGGTTGTACTTTTATTGCGAAGTTTTTAGTTTGGGTCCGTCAGCATAACACCCTCTTAGAGACTTCGTAGCAGCAGAATGATTGCGCGGGTTGTGGCTCTTTCTATCACTTCGGCTCTGTTACCATTGAAGTGGTGGGTGGCAGATTGTGTGCCATTGGGAGTCTTAATGCCTATGCATACCGTCCCTACAGGTTTGCCCGGTGTGGCGCCTCCAGGTCCGGCTATGCCGGTTGTAGAGATCGAGCAGTCGGTCTTGGCAAGTTGGGCTACGCCTTCGGCCATTTGGGTGGCCACCTGTGTGCTCACGGCTCCATATAAATTGATATCTTCGGGGTTGACATTAATGGCATTGATCTTCATTTCGTTGCTGTAGGAAACAACGCTCCCGTTGTAGATTGCCGAGCTGCCTGGAATTGACGTTATCGTGTGTGCAATGTTGCCTCCGGTACAGCTTTCGGCTGTGGAAAGTGTGAGATGATTTTGATAAAGGAGATCTATCAATGCTTGTGCCGGGGTTTGATCTCCACCGGCGAAGATCTTGTCGCCTAAAAGCTGTTCAAATTGCAGTGATGCCTGTGTTAGAGTATCGTTATCGTCACAGTCAAGTCTTATCTTGAGATATCCTGTTTGAGGAAGGTAGGCTACGTGTATTGTATTGAGTGGCTGCGGTGTGTTGGGAGCTTGTAGCAACATGTTTAGTTCACTCTCGTTTATACCTTCGAGTAAGAAAAATGAGTGTAGCATAGGTTTTGCACCCGATTTTTCGGCGTTCAGTTGCTTTATTCGAGGAACAATCTGGTTGGTGAATGTATATCTCATTTCACGAGGCACACCGGGCATTGAAACGAGTACTTTATTATCCTTCTCAAACCACATTATGGGAGCCGTTCCCGTCATATTTTGAATTACCTTGCAGCAGTCGGGGACCATAGCTTGTGTCTCGGTCAATTCATTCATGACAAGACCGCGTTCGGCAAAGATACGGTGTACGTTATCGGCTACAGATTGGTCGAATATTAATTTCCCATTGAAGCATTCACAGAGTACTTGCTTTGTGATGTCATCTTTTGTTGGACCGAGACCTCCGGTCGTCAAAACTATGTCGCTGCGTTTTAAGGCGTCTTTGACGGCAAAAAGAATATCGCATGGGTCATCGTGTACCTGACACGAGTGAACCAACTGCCAGCCACATGCATCTATAAGCGATGCCATGAATGGTGTGTTGGTGTCTACTACGTTCCCAAGTAGAAGCTCATCGCCTATCGCTATTATGGAAATCTTCATATTGATAATAATTACAGTAGTATGTTAGATCTTGGCACGCAATATTCTATTTTTAGTGAATAGGATATTGCAAAAACATTAAATGGTTACGCGTGCAAACGGAGGTAAATCGTAGGGGCAGAAATTCTTGTCAAGGTATTTATAATACCCGGCAATTGCAACCATGGCAGCGTTGTCGGTTGTAAATTGACGCTGTGGAATAAATGCTGTTAAATGGTGTCGATCACAATACTCAGCGATTGCGTTGCGCACACCTGAGTTGGCCGATACGCCACCTCCAATGGCAATGGTTTTTACCCCGGTGAGTTTTACGGCTTTGTCGAGTTTATCAAGTAGAATGGCTATTATGGTAGTCTGTAACGAGGCTGCAAGATCGGCTTTATTTTTTTCAATGAAGTCGGGATCCTTTTTGATCTCGTCGCGAAGGGTGTATAGAAAAGATGTCTTCAGGCCACTGAAACTGTAATCGAGTGCTGGAATGTGGGGTCGAGCAAATTTGAATCGTTTGGGATCACCCTCCGATGCCAGTCGGTCAATGTGAGGCCCTCCCGGGTAAGGAAGTCCCATAACTTTAGCACACTTATCGAAGGCTTCGCCTGCTGCATCGTCAATGGTTTGACCAAGAATTTCCATTTCGCTATAGCTCTTGACAAGTATAATTTGTGAATTGCCGCCCGAAATAAGCAGGCAGAGGAATGGAAATTCAGGTACAACATCGTCGGGACTTTGCTTAACAAAATGGCTTAGAACATGCCCATGGAGATGGTTGACATCGACAATTGGAATTCGTAGTCCCAATGAAAGTCCTTTTGCAAACGATGTGCCAACGAGTAGCGAGCCGAGTAGCCCCGGTCCGCGTGTAAAAGCGATGGCTGATAGTTCTGATTTGTCTATGCCGGCACGTTTTAGAGCGGCATCGATAACAGGTACTATGTTTTGTTGGTGGGCGCGTGATGCTAATTCAGGAACAACACCGCCAAATTCTTCGTGTACTTTCTGGGAGGCGATGACATTGCTACGCAATATACCGTCGGTAATAATGGCGGCGCTGGTGTCATCGCATGAAGATTCAATTCCTAATATAGTGATATTCATAATACTATTGTTGACGATTTATGTATATGGATGGATCAAGTTGGGAACCGTTATACCACATATCGAGTGTTACCGGTGGGCGAGAACTGTCGTTTAGATCTGACGACAGTCCAACTCGGCTGCCTGTATTTATCTTGCTTCCAGGTTCAACCATAATGGTGCCGAGCCCCGTGTAACGTGAGATAAAATCATTGGGATGCTGAATGATTACAGTGTATCCTTGGCCGGGAATGTAGTGGGTGTCGACTACGGTACCACGGTAGATTGAAGAGACAGGTGTTGATGGTGTCAATTGGTAGGTAGTGTGGCCCGAAGGATCGGTCGAATGGGCGAGCATGCTGTTAACCGGTGGGTAGAACAGCATCCCGTCGGCAGCTACAGGTGATAGTACCGAAACGTTGAATCGTTCGCGTTGTTCATATCGTCTCACAAACTCGCGTTCGGCACTTGACGCTGCGAGAAGGGAATCGGGTGGAAGTGCCGGGCGATTTATAGAGTCATTATAGAGCCGTTGTATACTATCAGGGTCTATCTCATCATTCAGTATAGCAACCATATTGTCGAGATACATATTATTGACAGCTGCAATGTGGTAAAGAGAGTCGACGCGACTTGACATGTCGGTTATCTCTGAACGTTGTGATCGTTTTAGATAACCCGGTAACAGTGTGCGTAGGGGAGTCATTCCTATCAGCGCTGCGCCTATAAATGTCACTGCGATAAAAGTGGTTGCTGCTAACAGCAGCATGCGTAGTCGCGAACCGCGCACACTGAAAATAGATCGCAGGTGGTTTTCATCGATAATCTGTATGCGATACCTGGCAGGTATTTTTATGCCTCGATGTGAGAAGTGAACGAGCGTTTTGCCAACTTTAATCGTAAACTTCTTAATCTCGCGCAGGCTGTTATTCATCATTTCCATATTGTTGCAGATAGGCCTCGCAGGCGGTAGCTAATTCATCATACCATTCGGCTCCAAATCGTTCTATAAGCGGTTCCTTAAGAAACTGATAGGCTCTGATACCTAACCGACGTCCATTGGTAAACGCGCTGCGGCACACTTTCCAGTGGTGGAAGTTTACGGCTGTAAACGTGGGATATTCGGTTATGCGCACGGGATATAGATAACATGAAATCGGTTTGCGCCATTTCACACGTCCCTCACGATAGGCTTTGTCAATGGCGCAGATACAAACTCCACCGGGAGCGTAACACGAGAATGCACAGTCTCTATCGTTAATGATAGTGGTAACGCGGTCTCCCTCGCTGTCGATGTAACTCACACCATGTTCTTTTACCTCACGTTGTGCGGTGGGCGACATATCATTCCAAATGGCTGGAAGCACCTCGCGAAGTTTGACTTCTTCTTCATCGGTTATGGGGGCTCCGGCATCACCTTCGATACAGCATTCTCCTTTACACTGTTCTATATCACAGCAAAAGAACTGTTCAATTAAATCGAGACTCACAAGTGTATTTTGTATCTGTAGCATAACTGTTTCTGAGGTTTCTGTTTTCATCATAAGGAGTTGACGGTGAAGTACCCGACCAAGCGATCATAACGTTGACCCGGCAGTCGGTTGTATACGGCAATCTCATACTTGTTTTGAGTGTTGTGGAAATCGCCTTCCAAGGGTGCTGTTACCGAATGTCGGGGTGTGTCTTGTCCATCGGGTACAGCGAGATACATATAGTTGTATGACCCTTGTTTCAAAAGCATTGTTGCCCGGTAAAGGTTCTCATCAGGGTCCCATTGCATTAACGATCGGTCGTCAAATCTACGGTTTACCAAGTCTCCGTCAATGTAGATATTGTAACCGGGCATCGGGGCGCTATTCAGGGTAAAGTGGGTTACTATGTAATCGGCTTCGATTTCAGAACGAGTGGAGTTATATTCACGTATCACGAATTTACCTTGTTGAGTCTGATCATAGACATATGGTTGATTGGCACGAAGCTCGTCGGGAGTTATGAACGAGTGATAGTAAGGAGATCTGAATGCTACGGCCTCGATGTTCATTGATGGAGCGTGGGTCGAGATATTTTCGAAGCGACGGTATTCATTGCCGGCAGGGAATATGAGTTCCTGAAGGTGTTCATAAATGAGATGTCCGGCCTGCATTCTAAGTGGATGTATGATGGATCGGCGTGAGTCGGGACGGTTGTTCTGGGTTAGAACAACGGTGAAGTCGTTGAAAGGATCGTGAACAGTAAGATTGGAAGCATCGAGTTCAAGTGTTAGTTGCTGATGTGCGTCATTGTAGTCAACGTCGGTTACTGACGATACACGTGTTGACATCGTGACAATTTGTTCTGTTACCATGAAACGTGCTTGCAGCAAGATATTGTCGGGCTCGCTTTCATCATACACTCTCAACAGGTAATTTCCCGAAACGAGCAGTCGAAGTTGGTCGTTAGGAATATTGATGCGGTAATGTACATAATGTACTGTGGTAGCCCGTGAAAAATCATAGTCTTCCACATGCCCCTCGTTGAAGCCATCAACAAACTCGCTCTCAACAAGCTGTGACGGTTGCCAGTCGGCATTGCAGTGAACCAGATTGTATCTCATGTAGCGGCGGTCATCGGTGATTTCATCAAATTCGATGGTAATCGATTGTCCCTCATCAAGAGTGATTACAGGGTCGTTGAGCACATTGTCATTGGCATATACCTGCAATGTGGCAAAGTGGGGATTGACGATGCGTGTAGATGTATCGATTGCGTTGCTTTTGAAAACAGGAGTCAAGAGCAGTAGGCACAATAATATATATATACGCAGGTTTTTTACCATTTTATGGGAGTTTTACCTTGTTCCACAAGATATTGGTTGGCACGAGAGAAGTGGTGGTTGCCAAAGAATCCACGGTAGGCCGACAGTGGCGATGGATGGGCCGATTCAAGCACCAAGTGGCGGGAGCGATCGATGAATGCACCTTTACGGGCTGCATATGATCCCCAGAGAAGAAAAACAATCCCACTACGCTGTGTTGCCAACTGTCTTATTACTGCATCGGTAAATTGTTCCCACCCTCGGTCGCGGTGAGATGCGGCTTGGTGGGCTCTCACAGTCAAGATGGAGTTAAGGAGCAGAACACCCTGTCGGGCCCAACGTGACAGGTCTCCATCGGCCGGTTGTGGCGCACCCGTATCGGCCGATACTTCTTTAAAAATATTCACAAGCGAAGGTGGCATGCTTACGCCCGGAGCCACCGAAAAACACATGCCGTTGGCCTGTCCGAAGTCGTGGTAGGGATCCTGGCCTAAGATTACTACTTTTACATCGTTGAATGGAGTCATGTCGAGCGCGGCAAAAATGCGTGATGCAGGTGGAAAAACCGTATGTCGGCTATATTCATCCCTAACCCAGCGAGTGAGTTTTTCAAAGTATTCTTTTGTCCACTCTTCGCTAAGTTGCTCCTTCCAAGATTGTTCTATTCTTACATCCATTCAATTAAATTTTTTTTCACTGCGAAGTTACGAAATTTCGCTCTATTTTATTTACCTTTGGGAAAAATTAAACGCCGGTTAAAACAAAACATTCCCGAAGATTGTTCATTATTTAGTGATTCATGCCGTGCGATACATATTCAAATAATCACTCAATCTACAATGTAACTTTTTAGTGTGTTAAATTCAAACATACTCTTAGATAATAGATAATTCAAACTGTATCAATTAATGATTGTCTCTATAAAACGATTTGGACTGTCGGTCATTTCTGTAGTCTCTCTATTAACGGCTCCCGCTGCAATGGCCGGTGGTCATAAAGGTGAAAAAACCGTGGGCATTACTGCCGGTTACAATACATTTAATCAAAACGCTGTTGCCGGACTGTTCATGCAGTATCGCGTAAACGGTTTGCTACGTGTAGCTCCCGATGTAACTTATATATTCAAGCACCATGATACCGACGGGTTGGCTATAAATCTTAACGTACACATGCCATTGTCGATAGTACCGTCGGGTAAATTTAATCTATACCCGCTTGCCGGTCTCAATTATACCTCGTGGAGTTACCACGCTAAAGGTGCTGCTCCATCAATCATCGAGACCGACGATGTGAGTCAGCGAGTAAGCAAATTTGGCTTCAATATAGGTGCAGGTATTGATCTTTATGCAACTGACAATCTGAAGCTCTTCGTTGAAGGAAAATATGTTGGAGTAAAACATTACTCATCGGGTGTCATCTCAGTAGGCATGGGATACCGCTTCTGAGAATAAGTGTCTGTCACACGAGAATATTTAATAATATGGTGGTCGATTTATTGAATAATCGCCTCCGGTGTTGACAGATATTCTGAAACAAGCATATATAAAAATAAGTAAAGGAGGTGAACACTTAGGTGTCTACCTCCTTCTTGCATATAATTTGGGGAATATGAATAGCTTGATTATTCGCCCATTGCTGTAGCGACAGTGTTGATCAGCTCTTCTTCAAAGAGGTCACGTGCTACGATAGTGCCTTCGGGATCAACAAGCATGATGCAGGGAATGCCATTGATGCCGTAGAGATCGGTGGGAACGTTCTGTGCGTTAACGATAACATTCCATGGAAGTGGATTCTCGGCCAGGTAGTTGTTGGTTTGGTCGGGTTCTTCCCACACAGCAACACCTACTACCTCGAGACCCTTGCTGTGATACTTGTTGTAGAGGTCTTTGATAATCTCGATTTCACGTTTGCATGGACCACACCAGCTTGCCCAGAAGTCAACCAAGGTGTATTGTCCTGGTTTTACATAGTCGCTGAGACGGCTGGTTGTTCCGTTATACTCAACCTCGAAGTCGGTGTATTTTTTACCGGCCGATGTAGCCTCGCGTGCTTTGAAGTTGTCGCTGATACGGGCTATGCGTTTGCTTTCCTTGAGGTTAGGATTCATGTTTATGAAGTTTTCAAACTGATCCATCTCCATACCCATTGCTTGTTGAAGGAGCAAAAAGTAACCAATAGGGTTATTGATGTTTTCGGTAATAGCGCTGTTGATGGTAGAATCAAGTTGGGCTTTGCATATCATGTAGTAAGCTTCTTGTTCTGCCTCAGTCTTGGTGGTGTCAGCGAGACTTATCAACGAGTCGCGTACGGCCATATAG
The DNA here is from genome assembly GCA_947566655.1 of uncultured Muribaculaceae bacterium. Taxonomy (GTDB): domain Bacteria; phylum Bacteroidota; class Bacteroidia; order Bacteroidales; family Muribaculaceae; genus JAAVFS01. The sequence goes on from CANOKG010000003.1 coordinate 29,213, forward strand.
TTTTTGATGATTTCGGTGTACTTGTTGTTCATTGGCGAAGATACTTCACCGTTGTTGTAAATGCTCTCGCCGCCTTCGAGGAAGAATTGACCGGCGCGTGCTCCGTTTACAGTCAAGTTCACTCTAAGCGGGTTTTCGATAGAACCGGTAAATACAGCATGTCCATCGGTAACAACAGCGCTGTCAAGAACTTCGTTGTCGTCGAAGTTGTAAATGTAGGCCATAGTACCATTGGCGTTTGAATCCTCGACAACGACATCGAGCGAGTAGTCACAATTCTTGTTTTCTGCTTTTTTGGAGCAACTTGAAAACATAGTGGCTGTAGCGATAGAAGCTACTGCTAAAAGTTTGATATTCATATTTGTTAAATTTAAAAATTTGGTGCAAAGTTACAATTATATTTCGACTTGTAGTTCTAATTTTTGAAAAATGTTTGGTGAAGTTAACTAAATTGATGTACATTTGTTGTTTGTATAGAGCTTATAATAGAATGTTTTTGTAACGCGATATCAGCTTAATGATGTCGTGTATTCACTGTAATTCATATAATTATGGAACTAAGTTTTAATAAGAATATAGCTAAATCGATAGTTGAACATTGGCGGCATCCTGCACTCAGTGATCTTACAGGTGATACATATACCTATGGTGAAATGGCCATAGCTATCGCTAAGATTCATTTATATTTTAAATCTATAGGACTGAAGCCCGGTGATAAAGTTGCACTGTGTGGACGTAATTCCAAGGCCTGGGCTCTTACTTTTTTTTCAACAGTTACCTATGGTGCGGTAAGTGTGCCTATATTGAATGAGTTCAAGCCTGAGAATATCCAGCATTTGGTAAATCACAGTGACTCTATTCTTCTGTTTGTCGATCAATCGATATGGCAGAATCTTGATGTAGAAGGGATGCCTGAGCTGAAGGGTGTTTTTGATGCTTCAAACTTTGAATTGCTTTATAGCCGTGATGAAAAATTACGAGAGACTCGCAATAACATAGAGTCTATATTTAGAGAGCGTTACCCCGATGGATTTTCGGACAGCGATCTATCCTATTATCACGACAGTGTCGATGAATTGATGCTTATTAACTATACATCGGGCTCGACCGGGTTTTCCAAGGGTGTCATGTTAACCTATGGTAACATTATGAGCAACGCTCAGTTTGCCATTGATGAAATACCATATCTGCATCCCGATGACGGAATGCTCAGTATGTTGCCTATGGCCCACATGTATGGACTTCTCGTTGAATTGATATTTCCTATCATGAAGGGAGCCCATGTATCGTTTTTAGGTCGTGTCCCGTCACCAAAGATCTTACTTGATGCCTTCCAGCAGGTAAAACCTAAGATTGTCATTACTGTTCCACTGGTGATAGAGAAGATTGTTACCGGTAGGATTTTGCCGGTTTTACGAAAACCGTTGATGAGGTTCCTCTGTGTGATACCGGGAGTGAAGCAGTCTATCTATAGAAAGATATTGCAAAAGATGATCGATGCGTTTGGTGGCAATCTGGTTATGACCGTTGTAGGTGGAGCCGCTTTAGCCCCTGAGGTAGAGAAGGTTCTGAAAGCAATCCATTTCCCCTATACCGTTGGTTATGGAATGACCGAGTGTGCGCCATTGATAGCCTATGCATCGCCCGATGTGTTTAAAGCCAAGTCGTGTGGTATTACCGTTACGCGTATGGAAGTAAGGGTTGATTCTCCTGATCCGGAGCATATTCCCGGAGAGTTGTGGGTAAGAGGAGCCAATGTAATGACAGGATACTACAAGAATCAAGAGGCTACCGATGCTGTATTCAAAGATGGTTGGATGAATACCGGTGATATGTGTATTGTTGACAAAGATGGATTTATCTTTATTAAAGGTCGTAGCAAGACTATGATTCTTGGACCGTCGGGACAAAATATCTATCCCGAGGAAATTGAGGGTCAACTGAACCATCTGCCGCTTGTTTCAGAGTCGCTGGTTGTTGATCGTGATGGCTCGTTGGTGGCTCTTGTAGCACTTGATGATGACACAATCAAACGGTTGAAATTAAGTGATGATCAGGTCAATGCCCAGATGAACGAGAATGTTGTGCTATTGAACAAATCACTTCCTGTATATGCCAAGGTGAAATCTATTGAGATAATGACTGAGCCGTTTGAAAAAACTCCCAAGCACTCTATCAAGCGCTATCTCTATAAGTAGAAGTTGGGTAAATCGATGATATTGGCGCCACTTGTGAAAAGCAGGTGGCGTTATTTTTTATGTTTAGCTTCAGGTATGGAAACTGTTAATCCGTCGTAGGCGAAGGCTACATTTGAGGGAAGCAGTTTCGCAGTATCAGCTATGAGTCCCATCTGGTGGGACATGTGGATGAGGTAGGCTTGGCGAGGATTAATCTTTCGAATTGTCTCAAGGCTTTGCTCGAGATTCATGTGTGTGGGATTGGGCGTGATGCGAAGTGAATTAATTACCAATGTATCTATGTCTTTGATTGCATCGATTGTTTCAGTAGGCAATAAAGTCGCATCGGTTATGTAAGCCATATTGTTGATCCGGTAACCCAATATGTCAAGAGCGCCGTGTTTAACCGGTAAAGGGGTTATCATTACACCTGCAAGTTCAAATAATTTGAATTCCTCGATGGTGTGTAATCTTAGTTTGGGTATGTTGGGATAATATTTGTTATTGAAGCAGTAGGGCAACAGCCGGTGGAGGTCATTGTTGACGTTTTGTCGGCAATATATGTCAGAACCGTTTGGGTAAGTCAGTGTGCGAAGGTCATCGATACCGCCAACGTGATCATAATGACTGTGTGTTACTAAAACTCCATCTATTGGAGCATTATGATGGGTAAGAAGTTGTGTACGAAGGTCGGGTCCGGCATCAATGAGGATATGTCTGTGTGTATCGGTTGTGATAAGGGCCGATGTTCGCAGTCGATGGTCGCGGGTATCGGTCGACCGGCAAACTTCACATCCGCATCCCAAAACAGGAATGCCAGTCGATGTGCCTGTTCCTAAGAATGTAATTTTCATCGGTATCCTATTCGTTGAAGGTAGCCATCGTCAAAAATGAGATTCATACCGTTGTCATAGCTCCAGCGCTCGAGATAGTGCCCACGAATAACTTCGCGTGGATTACCTAAAGCCAATCGACATTCTTCACGCGTCATATCGGTTTTTACACTGCTTCGGGTTATGCACTCCCACACATCGTCTTTTATATCTTTGTATCGTTGACGAGGATCGGTTAGGCTGAACAACTTGTCAAAGTTGCGGGTAGCACGTGCCGAAGTGCCCAACGACATGAACACCTTCGATTTGTTGCCGTTAGAGTCGGTAAAGTGAATGGAGAGCGGATAGGTACCGTTGCCACGGGTCACTTCAGTGACATGGACTTTAACGAGCTTTCGTCCTGAAATGTTTTCATCGTTATCGTTGAACCACACAGGCGTTGTTATGTAGTAATCGTTGCCGCTCATAAGGCTATCGGCTTTATCGATGATAGATGCTTCTATAAGAAACGGAATCTCAAGAGAACTGAGTGTATCAACTACCGCCGGTTGTTCGGTAAACCGGTAATTGAGCGTATCGCCTTGTTGGGTGAGTAACATGAATAGAGTGTCGTCGTTACCGGTCATAGAGGTTACGGCTCTACGGCCTGCAAAGGTCAGCGTATCTCCTGGCTGTAACATATCGGCCTTATCGATTGGAGAGAGAGCAAATGAAATTTTGCCCGGGTTGACTAAGAATTTCTTTCCGGGTAGCCAATGGACTACCGGATCTCCCGAGATTGACGCTGTATAGGTCATCTCGGGAGTTTCGGTCGCTCGTTGACGTTTTACATCGCGTGCTGTGATTCGGGGTGTACTTTCAATGCCTGTAAAACACCCGGTTACAGTTAGCGACAACAAAAATATGGTTAAATATTTCCGGACTGATTTCACTTTAATAGTTAGGTTTTTTGTCAAGGTTCTTGAATATGAACGCATAAACATCGGCCCATTCGTCTATTACCTTGCTGATAGGTTTACCGGCTCCGTGACCTGCCTTGGAGTCGATACGTATAAGTTTGGGCGCATCACCTGTGTCGCTTGCCTGAAGGGTAGCTGCATACTTGAACGAGTGGGCGGGTACTACGCGGTCATCGTGATCGGCTGTTGTAACAAGGATGGCAGGGTAGGGAGTGCCGTCGTTTTTAATGTTATGGATTGGCGAGTAGCCGAGCAAGTATTCGGCCATTTCCTGAGAGTCGTCAGAGCGGCCATAGTCTGAGGCCCAGTTCCAACCAATGGTGAACAAATGGTAGCGCATCATGTCCATGACACCTACACGTGGCAGTGCTACTTTGAACAGGTCGGGACGAAGGTTTACTGTTGCGCCAACCAGCAGGCCTCCGTTGCTGCCACCTTCGATAACAAGTTGTTCGGGTGAAGTCCAGCCTTCGTTGATCATGTACTCGGCTGCGGCAATAAAATCATTGAACACGTTCATCTTATTCATCTGAGTGCCGGCATGGTGCCACTCTTCGCCATACTCACCGCCACCACGCAGGTTTGCCTCGGCATATATACCACCATTCTCAAGCCATACAACGCGGTTGGGTGAGAAACCGGGATTAAGTGAGACATTGAAACCGCCATAACCATAGAGGTAAACCGGATTTTTGCCATGGCGTTCGGTTCCACGGCGATAGGTTAACGACATAGGAATCTTGGTACCATCGGCCGAGGTATAGAAAATCTGTTCAGTTACGTAGTCTTCGGGGTTGAAGTTGTTTATTTCGGGAGCTTTAAATACGGTTGATGTATTGGTTGATGCATCGTAGGTATAGATTGTGGGAGGCAAAGCCATAGAAGTGGCGCGATAATATATGTCGTTGTTCTTCTCTGATGTCGAGAATGCTACAGATGCAAATTCGGGCAAGTCGATATTGGTAACTTTCGAGCCATCGAGGTTGTAGATAGCTGCCTGGTTTGCAACGTCCTTTTGGTAAGTGAGCAGTAGCTTGTCTCCTGTCCTTTGGGCAGCGCTTAACACGCCTTCCTGTTCAGGTACCACAGTTACCCAGTTGGCTTTGTCGGGTTTCGAGACCGGGGTTTTCATCAATTGGTGGCGGGGAGCACCGTAGGTAGTAGTGAAGTAGATGTAGTCATCGATGATATCAATGATATTTATTTCAATATCCTGACTTGGTTCCATTACCAACCAGTCGCTGTTAGGATTGGTTATATCTTTAAATATTATTGAGTTGCCAAATCCGTCACCGCCACCCAATACGAAAAGGTATTTCTCATTGTCGGGAACATAGGCTGTGTGGAAGTGGAGCGGGTGTTCAGGATCGGTATAGGCCAGCTGGTCATTGCTCTGAGGAGTGCCGATCTTGTGATAATAGATGCGGTGATTTTCATTGGCGTTAGAGAACTCTTTTCCTTCTCCGGGACGGTCGTAGGCGCTATAGTAGAAACCATCGCCTTTCCACACGGCATCGGTGAATTTAGCCCATTCAATATGGTCGGGCAAGGTCTCGCCTGTCTCAGTATTCATGACAAAAATCTCCACCCAGTCACTGCCGCTACGGGAGATTGTGTAGGCCATGTACTTACCATCGTTGGAGAATGTGATACCTTTCAGGGCTACAGTTCCATCATCGCTGAGGGTATTTGGGTCAAGCCAAACTTCTCCGTCTTTATCAACCGAGTCGGTGCGGTAAAGAGTGGACTGATTCTTAAGTCCAT
>CANOKG010000004.1 GCA_947566655.1 uncultured Muribaculaceae bacterium
GTGTGATTTTAAACACATAGATAACAAAGCCCACCGTTACTGGACAGGGAAATACAACCATAATATCTTGAAAAACATTTCCCTCCTTGATGCCGGGATAAGAAAACCGTCAGGTTATTGCCTGCGCACCCCGGTAGTACCGGGCGTAAACGATGACGAAACAACGTTGCAACAGATGTCAAACTTTGTGTCAGGATTGCAAAATGTTGAACGATATGAACTGATTCCATTTCATCCTATGGCAAGCTACAAGTACAAAAACCTGAACATGCACTACTATTTCGACAACGTGAAAGGTATAAATACCGAAAGATTCAATATCCTGAAATCAAAATTTGAACTCTTCACAAAATGACAATACATAGCGATGATTACTTTAACCGAAAATTTTAGATATCAAGAGAGGCTAAATAAATTAAAAGAGCGCAAGTTAGAACAGATAAAAGAAAAGTTAGAAAAGGAGGGCCACCTGAATGAAGATGATTATGGACGGGTAGTTCCACCTGCAGGCGCTTGGAAACCAATTCCTAATCATGCCGATGGTCACTTCTATGGAATGGACGGATGGCTGGAGAACTTCACTTCGCTAATGGAGAATCATCCGGTATACGTTGATCCTAATGATGCTTTTGCCGGCCGATGGATGTATTTCATGTCGCGTATGACAAATAAATGGAATCCCGATTATAAGTATACCCACCTGCAAGACGATATTGACCGTTACAACATAATTTGCGGCATCGGTGATGACGCACACTTCGCCCCCGACTATGAGATGGGATTGAAGTTAGGATGGAAGGGCCTGTTGGATAAAATAGCATTTTATGCGGCTGAATATGCCTACGACCCGGAAAAAATTAAATTCTATGATAGCCACCGAAAGGTAATTTACAGCATACAAAACTGGATTAAACACCACATTGAACATATAGAGGCAATGATCGCAGTGGAAACTGATCATGATCTACGCCAGAATCTGATGGAAATGATCGAAACTAATCGACATATCCTGAATGATCCTCCATCAACACTGCGAGAGGCCTGCCAATGGATCATATGGTATCACCTGGCATCACGCACCTACAATCGCGACGGAGCAGGCGGCCAAATAGACACTCTGCTTAAGCCGTTTTACGAAAAAGATTTGAGCGAAGGTACTATTGACCGGGAAAAAACCATATACTACCTGGCATGTTTATTAATCAACGACCCTATTTACTGGCAGTTGGGTGGTCCCGATGAAAACGGAGAAGACCAAACATCGGAGATTTCATTCTTGATATTGGAAGCGGCCGATAAAATCAATACCTCGCTAAATATTACAGTACGCGTTCACCCTAAGTTAAATAATGAACTATTCAATAAATCATTAACTTATCTGATCAAAAATAAAAATGCATGGCCACGTTTTTCAGGTGACAAAGCCTTGGTGGAAGGATTCATGAAAAATGGTTTTGATGAAAAAATCGCACGACGACGCATAGCGGTTGGTTGCAACTGGATGTCACTACCCGGATTGGAATACACCATGAACGACCTGGTAAAAGTAAATATGGCCAAAGTATTGGAGGTGGCAATTGAAAATATGAGAACCGACTTCGGTGAGAATGAATATTCCACTTCTATATTGTATAAGTACTTTGTGAAGCATTTACACAAAGCTGTACATACAGCTGCCGATGGTATACGCTTCCACCTACAATATCAAAAATATAATGAACCTGAACTGGTTTTGAATTTGCTCAGTCATGGACCTATTGAAAAAGGAGTGGACATAAGTGACAATGGAGCCACTTACTATAATCTTGCTATTGATGGAGCGGGATTGGCTGTAGTTGCCGACTCTTTAGGAGCTATTGAACAAAGAATTGAAAAGGAAAGTAAATTGTCATGGGCACAGCTTCTATATCATCTTGATAGAAATTTTGAAGGCTCTGAAGGTCTGCGTATTCAAAAATTACTGCTCAACAGTGTTAAATTTGGTCAAGGAGACACAATTGCCGACAAATGGGCAAAGATCATTTCAAAAGAATTTACTACTTTAGTTCGCGCTGAATCTGAACCCGAGAAAAATCGATTGTTTATTCCAGGGTTCTTCTCATGGGCCAACACCTTGGAATTTGGCAATGCTGTGGGAGCTACACCCAACGGACGTCGTAAAGGAGAACCAATTTCTCACGGAGCCAATCCTTGTCCGGGATTTTCGGCCGATGCCACTTCTTTATTACAAGCAAAGGCTATTGCAGCAATACAGCCGGGATATGGAAATACGGCTCCTATGCAATGGGAGGTTGACCTTTCGTTTGTAAAGGACAAACAACTAAATTTTGTTAAAAGCATTATTCTGACTCATTTTGAATTAGGAGGTACACTGATAAATGTGAATATAGTAAACAAAGAGAAAATATTAGCCGCTCATCAAAATCCAATGGAATATCCCGATTTAGTTGTAAGAGTGACAGGATTCACCGCTTATTTCTCAATGCTCACTCCCGAATTCAGACAATTGGTTTTAGATCGCCTTTGTAAACAGTAATAATTAACCAACAAAAAATAATATAGTAATGAAAAGCCGATTAATTATATTTATCATCGCATCATTGTCTTTCGTTTCAATACATGCCAAAGAAGTGAAGTCAGGCTCTAACGCCGAAAAGCAAATCTATGCTGAGAGAGTGAAATCAGCTTTCAAAAAGGCATGGCATGCCTACAAAGAATATGCATGGGGAATGGATGCCGTAAATCCCATCTCGAAAACCGGACACAACTGGTACTCCCAACCTCTGCTTATGACACCGGTCGATGCATACAGCACAATGTGTATTATGAATTTACAAAAAGAAAAGAACGAAGCTAAAGAGCTGATTTTCGAACGTCTAAATTTCGATAAAGACATGGAAATTCAGCAATTTGAGATAGCAATACGCATTATGGGAGGCCTGCTCTCGGCCTATCAGCTTGACGGCGATCCCCGATTTCTGGAACTGGCCGAAGATTTAGGTAAACGTATGATGCCGGTATTTGAATCACCCACAGGAATGCCTTATCGACTGGTAAATCTACACACCGGTGAAGTAAAAGGAGAGATCACCAACCCATGTGAAGTAGGTTCCATGCTGCTGGAATATGGAATGTTGAGCAAATTGACCAACAATCCTGAGTACTACGAGAAATGCAAACGCGGCGTCAAAGCTGTTTTTGAACGTAGAAGCCTCAAAACAAACTTGGTTGGTACAAATATCAATGTCGAAACCGGAGAGTGGACCAACAAAGATGCCCATATCAGCGGATGCATCGATGCTTATTATGAGTACCTGCTGAAAGGCTGGCTGCTGTTTGGCGATAAAGAACTGAAAGAGATGTGGGACGTCTGTAAAAAAGGTATTGCTGATTACTTAGCCGATGAATCAGAAACCGGCTTCTGGTATGGACATGCCGACATGGATAGCGGAGAACGAACCAGTACCGTATTTGGAGCTCTTGATTGTTTCTATGGCGCAGTTCTTTGTTTAGACAACGACATTGCCACAGCCCGAAAACTCCAGACCTCGATCAATAAAATGTGGACTATGCATGGTTTGGAACCCGAAATGATCGATTATACGCACATAGACATATTGGCCCCGTACTATATGGCACGACCTGAGGCTATCGAAGCAAACTATTATCTATGGCATTTCACTAACGACAAGCAGTATTATGAAATGGGAAAAACAATGTTTGAAAGTATCGAAAGAAATTGCCAGGTAGACAATGGCTATGTTCAGATCAAAGATGTGCGCACCATGGATAAATGGGATACACTGGAAAGTTTCTTCTTTGCCGAGACCATGAAATACTGCTATCTATATTTTGCTCCTAAAAAAGCATTCAATCTGGATAAATGCATTTTGAACACCGAAGCCCATCCATTCTTTAGAACTTGGAAATAAGAGCCTCTCCCTCCTACCTGCTTGACAGTCATTACCGGCCGTAACGCTATTTTGTACATTTGCAGTTGTCGCGGGGATTTCGTACCTTTGGCGTCAAAATGTAATTGATTTAACCATAATGGATAAGAAGTTCAAACGTACTCTGGTAACCACTGCGTTACCCTATGCCAATGGCCCTGTTCACATTGGTCACCTTGCCGGCGTTTATGTTCCGGCCGACATCTATACACGTTACCTACGCCTCAAAGGTGAGGATGTGATAATGGTCGGAGGAAGCGACGAGCATGGCGTGCCTATCACCATAAAGGCCAAGAAAGAAGGTGTTACCCCACAGGATATTGTTGACCGGTACCACACTATCATCAAAGACTCCATGGAGGAACTCGGCATCTCGTTTGACGTCTATTCGCGCACTACTTCGAAGATACACTCCGAAACCGCATCTGAGTTCTTCCGACACCTATACGACAAAGGTGAATTTGTTGAAAAAACATCGATGCAACTCTACGACGAGCAGGCAAACCAATTCTTAGCCGACCGTTATGTCACCGGCGAGTGTCCCCATTGCCACTTTGATCACGCCTACGGTGATCAATGTGAGAAATGCGGAACATCACTGAATGCCACCGACTTAATTAATCCTAAGAGTGAAATCACCGGTAGCACACCGGTGCTTCGGGAAACCAAACATTGGTATCTACCTCTCGACAAATGGGAACCGGCGTTAAGCAAATGGATTCTCGAAGGCCACAAAGAATGGAAAACCAACGTGTATGGCCAATGCAAATCGTGGATCGATCTTGGCCTACAACCACGTGCCGTGAGCCGTGACCTCGACTGGGGTGTTCCGGTTCCGGTGGAAGGAGCCGAAGGCAAAGTGCTGTATGTGTGGTTTGATGCACCTATCGGTTACATTTCCAACACTAAGGAACTATTGCCCGACAGCTGGGAGAAATATTGGAAAGATCCCGAGTCCCGGGTTATAAACTTCATAGGCAAGGATAACATCGTGTTCCATTGCATTGTATTCCCCGCGATGCTTATGGCCTATGGTGACAACTACCAGTTGCCCGACAATGTACCGGCCAACGAGTTCCTGAACCTCGATGGAGACAAGATATCGACTTAACGCAACTGGGCCGTGTGGTTACATGAATACCTGCGTGACTTCGAAGGCAAACAAGATGTACTGCGCTACGTGTTGACGGCCAACGCTCCTGAGACAAAAGACAATGACTTCACCTGGGCCGACTTCCAGCAACGCAACAACTCAGAGTTAGTTGCCATACTCGGGAACTTCGTTAACCGCGTGCTTGTCCTTACCCACAAATACTATGGCGGTGTAGTGCCGGTTCCTAACACGGTAACCGATGCCGAGAATAATCTCTTTGCCGAACTTAAAGAAATCAAGGCACGCCAGTGCGAATATATCGATACATTCCACTTCCGCGAAGCCTTGAAAGAGGCTATGAACATTGCACGTCTCGGAAACCGTTACCTTCAGGAAACCGAACCGTGGAAACTGGCCAAAACCGACATGGAGCGTGTAGCAACGGTTATGAACGCCGCCATTCAACTCTGTGCCAATATAGCCATCGCGTTTGAACCGTTCCTGCCTTTCATGTCGCAAAAACTCGCCGGTACACTTCACATGGACTCTATGACATGGGATCAGCTTGGAAATAATGACCTTATAGCAGCAGGTACCGAGATAGGTGCTGCCCAATTGCTTTTCGAAAAGATCGAGGACGATGCAATACAGGCTCAGCTTGACCGTCTTGCCCGCATCAAGGAAGAGAACAAGATCAACCAGTGGAAACCGGCTCCGGTACAGGAAGCCACCGACTTCGATACATTCATGAAAATGGATATACGTGTAGGCACTGTAATGGAGTGCTCTCGGGTACCGAAAGCCGACAAACTGTTGCAATTTAAAATTGACGACGGTATGGGTGGCCGCACGATAGTATCAGGTATTGCAAAATACTATGATCCGGCCGATCTTGTAGGTAAACAGGTTTGCTTTATTGCCAACTTCCCTCCACGTCGCCTTAAGGGAATCGAGTCACAAGGTATGATTCTCTCGGCCGAGAATGCCGACGGACAATTGATTGTTGTTGGACCTACCGGACCTGTTACCCCGGGTGCCCAAGTGAAATAATCACGAGATGGATTCCCCGATATTCAACCACAAGGCACGCCTGCTGATAATATATACAGGAGGTACGATAGGAATGGTCGATGATCCCGAAACGGGCACTTTAAAGCCTTTCAATTTCGACCATCTTATCGACAACGTGCCGCGCATAAAGAAACTCGACTTCGAGATAGACCATATTCAGTTCGATCCACCTATTGATTCGAGCGATATGAATCCTGCACATTGGGAAGCGATAGCTCGTGCCATAGCCGAAAACTATGACAACCACGATGGTTTTGTAGTTTTGCATGGTACCGACACTATGGCTTACACAGCCTCAGCACTATCGTTCATGCTTGAGAACCTGAACAAACCGGTAATTATAACCGGTTCACAACTCCCCATGTGTGAAGTGCGCACCGATGGTGAGGAGAATCTGATAACCGCACTTCAGATAGCTGCGGCAACAACCAATGAACGCCGACCGCGTCCAATGATACAGGAGGTTGCCATACTGTTTGAAAATTATCTTTGGCGCGGAAATCGTTCTACCAAAATGAGTGCCGATAACTTTAACGCCTTCAAAAGTAACAATTACCCCAAGCTGGCCCAGATTGGGCTCGGGATACACTTCAACGAGGAGGTATTGTGGCGACTGCCTTTCACAAGGCCGCTAAATCTTCGGTGTGGAATGGATACCGCTGTAACTTTCATCGACATCTTCCCGGGGCTCACCAACGAGTCTCTGCGCTACCAACTCGCCATGCCCGGCGTAAAAGGAATAGTATTGAAGACCTATGGCGCCGGTAATGGACCAACTGCAAGCTGGTTTACCAAGGCTATTACCGAGGCTATAGAGCGGGGCATTATTGTGCTTAATGTCACTCAGTGTCCTAATGGAGGTGTTCATGACAGGAGATACTATGCCGGAGACCGCCTGGCAAACGCTGGCGTGATATCGGGCCACGACATCACCAGCGAGGCAGCCATCACGAAGATGATGTTCTTGTTTGGACAAGGTTACAGCACCAATCAAGTGAGACGCGAACTTCTCACTTCGATCTGCGGCGAAATGACAGTGTAAGCAGCTCATTACCAGCCTATGTACGAAAGAATTGACTGCATAGCACTTCGCCTGGTAAAACACTCCGACCGCAGCTCGATACTTAGCGCCTATACACGCCAACGGGGTCGCATGTCGTTTCTCGTTCCAGCAGGGAATGGGAAAGAAGCGGCCCGAAGGCGCGCTGTACTGATGCCCGGAAGCCGATTCTCTTGTGTAGCCAACATTCGCGAGGGAAATCAAATTCCAAACATGCGCGATGTGATGCCGCGTGGCGAAGTCAACGTTTTTCCCGACCCTGTAAAATCGGCGACTACGCTTTTCATAGCCGACTTCATGAACACATTGCTCAGGGAACAACTCCCCGATGAGTTGATGTTTGAGTACTGCGACTCTATGCTCGCATTTCATGATAGCTCTACCAAAGGGATAGCCAATTTCCACTTGCTTTTCATGATACGCATGATGCACTTTGCCGGCATAGAACCCGATGTGAGCACCTACAGCCCCGGATATCTGTTTGATATGGTTGACGGTGTATTCCGTGATTCGGCTCCGTTGCATGGTAAATATCTCGAACGACATGAGGCTCAAGCCGTTGCAAATCTTCTTCGAATGAACCACCGCAACATGTCGCGATGGAAGCTGTCGGCATCTCAACGAAATCAGATCCTTGACCGACTTATTGAATATTACTCACTGCATTTTTCATCGCTGCGTTCAATGAAATCGCTTGATGTACTAAGATCTCTGTTTTAATAACCCCAACAAAATATTTTGTTATGGTTAACGACAATATTTTCAAAGAGGTAAATGACTCCTACACGCTCTCCGAAGCCGTTAAAGAGGCTCAGCGCTGTCTAAATTGCAAGGTTCCATCCTGCAAGAAAGGATGTCCTATAAGCAATGACATACCCGACTGGATAGCACAACTTGCCAAAGGGAACTTTGGCAACGCAATGCACATTATCAACTCGCGCAGCAATCTGCCGGCCGTGTGTGGACGCGTCTGCGGCCACGAACGTCAGTGTGAAGGCAACTGTGTGCTGGGAAAAAAAGGTAACCGCATAAATATTGGCAAACTCGAACGTTTTGTGGCCGACTTCGACTCTACTGCCGGACTAACCCACGAAGCAATTCCCGAAAAATCACGTGGTCGAGTGGCAGTAATAGGTAGTGGTCCGGCCGGACTTACCATAGCCGGAGATCTTGCCCGGCAAGGTTTTGCGATAGAAATTTTCGAGATGGAATCGGAGCCGGGTGGCGTACTGATGTATGGCATTCCCGAATATCGCTTGCCCAAAGAGGTAGTGAGGCGTGAGATAAAAAAGATCGAGAATCTCGGTGTCATCTTTCACTTAAACTCCACTGTGGGTGAAGAGATAACGATTGACCAACTTTTTGATCAAGGATTCGATGCCATATTCATGGGAACCGGAACAGGCATTCCTAAGCGACTGGAGATACCCGGTGGTAATAACAAAGCGATACGACAGGCCATCAGATTCCTACGACGTGTCAGTCTCTACGAGTCGGGGTTGATTGACCGTCGGGAAGTGATTGTAGGAGATGGTGACCGTGTGTTTGTTATAGGTTGCGGAAACACGGCCATAGATGCTGCCCGCACGGCTATAAGGATGGGATCGAAAGAAGTATCGGTTGTTTACCACCGCACTATCGATAGCATGTCAGCCCTACGAAGCGAGTATGACGAAGCGGTAGCCGAGGGTGTGAAATTTCTATGGAACACTTCTATAGTAAAAATCAATGCTATCACCGACGATAAAATAGATACTATTGTACTTAATATCGATGGTCAAGAGCACGAAGTCGATGCCGACCATGTGGTAATGGCCATAGGCAGCGCCCCGGCAGCACGCATAGTTTCCACAACAACAGGAATCGAAGTAGACGAAAAAGGTTATGTTCTGACTCGCGATAACCCCTACGGTATGACTACCCGCAAAGGAGTCTTTGCCGGTGGTGATGTCACAAACCGTCCGGCAACGGTAGTGCATGCAATGAGAGATGCCAAACTGGTTGCCGAAGGTATAGCCCGTTATGTCGATGCGATTAAACTTCTGGCCACCATTGAGTGTGATAATTAAAGACCTATCAGAGTTTATTCGTTATTTTTTTGTATTTTTGTATGCAATAAAACAACTAAACCACCCACTTCACAGATTGTGAAATAACTAAAATCTAACATACTGATATGGAACTCTTTGAAAAGATGACCACCCGCGCTAAGGCTCATAAACAGCGCATTGTACTTCCCGAAGGTACCGAACCTCGCACACTTACAGCCGCCGACCGCATCATAGCCGACGATATAGCCGACATCATTCTCATTGGCGATCCCGCTGAGATAATGAAGCTCGCCGGCGAGCTTCGTTTGGAAAACATCTCTAAAGCCAAGATTGTAAATCCGGCCGACGAGAACGTAATAGACCGCTATGCCCCACTGTTCTTTGAACTTAGAAAGAGCAAAGGAATCTCAATGGAAGAAGCCCGCCTCACTACCGCCAATCCTCTGTATCTCGGATGCCTGATGGTAAAAGCCGGTGACGCCGATGGCCAGGTTGCAGGTGCAATGAATACTACAGGGAACGTTCTTCGCGCAGCCTTCCAGGTTATCAAGACAAAACCAGGAATCAGTGTGGTTTCAGGTGCATTCATCATGCTTTTGCCTCCCGGCCTTAACTATGGCACCGATGGTGTAATGGTATTTGCCGACTGTGCCGTAGTACCCGACCCCACAGCACCAGAGTTGGCACAAATCGCTGTTTCGGCAGCCGAGACAGCCCGTAATATCGCCGGTATCGAACCTCGCGTGGCAATGCTCAGCTTCTCGACAAAGGGAAGCGCTAAACACGAACGCGTTGACAAAGTAATCGAAGCAACCAAGATAGCCCACGAAATGGCACCATCACTCATTCTCGACGGTGAATTACAAGCCGATGCCGCCATCGTGCCGAGTGTAGCCAACTCTAAAGCTCCGGGCTCACCGCTCAGTGGTCGTGCAAACGTGCTGGTATTCCCATCGCTCGAGGTTGGAAATATTGCCTATAAGCTGGTACAACGTCTTGGTGGCGTACAAGCTGTAGGTCCCGTACTGCAAGGTCTTGCAGCTCCCGTCAACGATCTCTCTCGCGGTTGCTACCCCGAGGATATATACAAAACTATCATAATGACCTGTAACCAGGCCATAAAGGACTAAAAAACCGTCTGGTTTTTAACTCGCTGATATTTATAACAGTAAAAAAACAACCTCATTCTGAGAATATGAAAATTTTGGTTTTAAACTGCGGTAGCAGCTCGGTAAAATACAAGCTTATTGATACCGATACTGATAAAACTATGGCCGAAGGCGGCGTTGAAAAAATCGGACTTCCCGATGGATTCCTTAAATTCAAAAAAGCTGATGGTTCAAAACAGATTCAGGAACTTGGCCTTACCGACCATAAAGGCTCGGTAGAGGCTATATTGGCCAATCTTACCGATCCCGAAGTTGGATGCATCAAAAGCTACAACGAAATCGACGCTGTAGGACACCGCGTGGTACATGGCGCTGAAAAATTCAACAAAAGCGTGCTTATCACCGACGAAGTACTCAATCAGGTAAAAGAGTGCTACGACCTCGCTCCACTTCACAATCCCGCCAACGTAACAGGCATCGAAGCTATTGAAGCTGTACTTCCAGGCATCAAACAGGTAGCGGTCTTTGACACTGCATTCCACCAAACAATGCCGGCCAAGAGCTTCATGTATGCCCTACCCTATAAATATTATAGTCAGGATGGAGTACGTCGCTATGGTTTCCATGGCACCAGCCATCGCTATGTATCGGGTCGCGTGTGTGAATTTCTCGGAATCAAACCCGAAGGCACAAAAATTATCACATGCCACGTAGGCAACGGTGGATCAATCACTGCCGTTGTTGATGGCAAGAGCATCGACACATCAATGGGCCTTACCCCTACCGAGGGCTTGATGATGGGTACCCGCGTGGGTGACGTTGATCCCGGAGCTCTCGCGTTCCTGATAAAAAAAT
Source organism: uncultured Muribaculaceae bacterium (assembly GCA_947566655.1). GTDB lineage: Bacteria > Bacteroidota > Bacteroidia > Bacteroidales > Muribaculaceae > JAAVFS01. Next base: position 11,190 of record CANOKG010000004.1, read on the forward strand.
ACAACTGGAGTGCCGATGATCTACAACGCGTAATCAATAAAGAGAGTGGTCTTGGAGGCGTAAGTGAGATTTCCAGCGACATGCGTGAGATCGAGAGCGCCTTCCAAAATGGCAGCGAACGGGCTAAACTTTGCCTTGATATGTACGAGCAACGCATCATCAAATACATTGGAGCCTACGCAGCCGAGATGGGTGGTGTCGATGTAATAGTCTTCACCGGTGGCGTTGGTGAGAACCAAACCGATGTCCGTTCAAATATTTGCCGTCCATTGGCGTTCATGGGTGTTGAGATCGATGAGGCTCTTAACGACACTATACATGGCGACGAAGCTTTGATCTCGACCCCTTCATCACGTGTGAAAGTGTGTGTGATACCTACCGATGAAGAGCTTATGATAGCCCGCGATACACGCTCTATTGTTGAACAGACCAAATAAACATATTATTATGACAAAAATTAGAGCTGCCATTGTTGGCTACGGCAATATAGGCCGATTTGTTCTTGATGCACTGTTGGAAGCTCCCGACATGGAGATTGCCGGCATCGTGCGCCGCAGTATTGAAAATCAACCGGCCGAACTTGCTTCTTATAAGGTCGTAACCGATATTACCGACCTTGGGAAAGTAGACGTAGCCATACTCTGCACACCTACCCGTGAAGTACAGGTACATGCCGAACGATATCTGGCAATGGGAATAAATACTGTCGACAGTTTTGACATCCACACTTTGATTCCCGATCTGCGTCGCGACTTAGGCAAGGTAGCCAAAGAGAATGGCACTGTTGCAATTATTTCGGCAGGATGGGATCCCGGAAGTGACTCGGTTGTGCGCACGCTGCTCGAAGCCGCAGCACCCAAAGGACTGACCTACACCAACTTTGGCCCAGGAATGAGCATGGGACACACGGTGTGTGTAAAATCAAAAGCAGGTGTCAAGGATGCTCTTTCAATGACCATCCCTTTGGGTACCGGCATCCACCGCCGCATGGTTTATGTTGAACTTCTTCCCGGTGCCAAACTTGAAGAGGTAACTGCGGCCATCAAAGCCGACCCCTACTTTGCCAGCGATGAGACTCACGTAATGGAAGTCGCATCGGTAGATGAGGTAAAAGATATGGGGCACGGTGTCCACATGACACGTAAAGGTGTGTCGGGACGCACCCACTCACAGCGCTTTGACTTCAGCATGACAATCAACAATCCTGCCTTGACAGCTCAAATTCTTGTAGGAGTAGCACGCGCATCAATGCGCCAGCAACCCGGCTGTTACACTATGATCGAGGTACCTGTAATCGATCTATTGCCCGGCGACCGCGACAGTCACATCGCCCACTTGGTATAAGAAACTGCCGGACTCTTTTACCCCGGTAAAACAAATGGAGTGGAAATGATATTCTATTAGTTGAGTATCATTTCCACTCTCTTTATCAAGTAATTAACAACTTTATGTGCAATTACATGTAAACCGTCTAATTGGTCGCATTATAAAGACTTGTCCAGCCAATCGATTCCTCGGCTTCATCAATGCTCATATCGGTTTTCAACTTTACCGAATACTGAATACCTGGTATCAAATCAAAGTAATTATCGGCCAAGAAGTAATCTGTATCATTGTTGAAATAGATCTTAAATGCTCTTACAAAGGTATCGGACTTGACATCTACATATAGATCATCACCGTCATTTCTAACATTCAATGTTACTTTAGGTTCAGGTAGCCTGATATCTTTATGGGACGACGGCAAGAAAATGTTTTCATAATCAGTTTCGCCATCACTGAATATCGAGTGGACAAACATATTGCAGGTATCAGCACCGGCATAAACCTTTGCCGTAGGCAAGCTTACTGTTTTGACCCCTTCTCCAGGCAATATAATTTTTAGCTCAAATGATGAAACAGGAGTGCCGTCAAGCTTATAGGCTCTTACAACCAACCTGCCGCTCACGGGTTTCATTCTATCTGAAACAAGATGCACTGTGATTTTATCATCGTTACCACTCATAGTTGACAACAAGATATCGCGATAGGCTTTTTTAGCAAAATAGTGCTGAGCCTTCCATTTCCCATAGTAATCACGGCTCGACCATGATGCGACAGGCCAGCAATCATTGTGTTGCCAGAATAGAGTGCCCATACAGTAGGGACGGTTGCGACGATGTGACTCTATTGCAGTTTTTATTGCATCACCCTGCAACACCTGCGACATATACAGGAATGAATTGAAATCCTTCGGTTCTTTATATGAATCCAACAGATATTTTTCTATCTTTCGATTTGCTCCAGCTCCGGCACGCTGATGAGCCAACATAACGTCAGAGTCGATAAAATGCTGCGTTGTATCAGGTGCATACTTCAGGACTGTTCCAAGTTCGGGGAACGATTGAAATCCATATTCGCTGAAAAATCTACTCGTAACATGATTGTATAAATCAACCGGTTCACTTCCACCCCAAACTCTCCACATGTGGGTATCGCCTTTGTTTGGCTCAGGCGATCGATCAATAGTGCTAAATGGCGATGATGGCCAATAGAATACTTCACTATTATATTGATTCACTACATCAGGGAGAACTCCATGATACAAATCGACATACTGTTTCCAGATAATATCGGCAACACCTTGTTGCTCATAACGGCGTTTCAAGCCCCAGTTATACCAGGCTTCAAGGCACTCGTTGTTGCCACACCATATTGATATGGATGGATGATTCCTCAACCTTTTGACATTATAGATAGCCTCATTCCTGATATTTTCAAGCAAATCGCCTTCCGATGGATAAAGGCTACAAGCAAACATGAAATCCTGCCAAACCATTATACCCAAGCTATCACACTGATTGTAAAAACGGTCATCCTCATAAATGCCACCTCCCCACACACGGAGCATATTCATATTGGCATCGGCGGCATCCTTCACCGTTCGATGATATATCTCATCGGTGACACGCGGCAGGAAATTATCGCATGGTATATAATTGGCGCCTTTTGCAAATACACTCTTGCCGTTCAGCTTAAAATAGAATGTTCTACCATCTTTATCTTCGTCTCTTACCACTTCTACCTGCCTTATTCCGGTAACTACATTTTTGTTATCAGCAATATCATCGGCAATCTTAAGCGACACATTAAAGTCATATAAGTTAGGCTCTCCCATTCCATTACACCACCAAAGTTTTGGATTTTTCACATCAAATGGAACTGAAATCATATTTATTCCTTTTGAAAGAGCAACATTGTAATCTACAAATTGACGGCCGGTTTCTGAATTGGAAATTTGCAACGTTGCAGTAGGATAGTCCTTATCTGATAGAATTTCGACTGAAGCATTCATCTGAGCCTTATTTTTACCCAAGCCTTTTGTAGCAATGAATACATCATTGATAACCGGGCCCGACCATGCTTTTAGATATACAGGACGCCAAATGCCCGAAGTAACGAGTCTCGGACCCCAATCCCAACCATAGTGATAACCGGCCTTACGGGCAAATACACTTACCCTCTTATCAAATATGCCGCCATTCTGCGACTGATCATTTCCTGCTTCATATTGAAATGGCAGGCTCTCAAACTTAGGCAAATCAACTTTTATTGGCGAATGGAAGTAAACACGCAGTTTGTTATCACGTTGTTTAAGAATATCTTTAACCGGAACAGCCCATTGCCTGAACATATTGTTAGCCGACAGGAGCAGACTATCATTCACATAAACATCGGCATATGTATCAAGACCATCAAAAACAAGCTCTATATTGTCAGAACGAGCTATATCTCCATCAAGATCAAAGCTTGTTTCATAAATCCAATCCTCCTTATCTACCCACTGCACAGTGCGCTCGTTCTGACCGACAAAAGGATCAAGAATCAGACCATTGGACATCAAATCAGTATGCACAGTACCGGGTACGGTAGCATCATGCCATTCCACCGTTCGCGATTGGCGAAATTTCCAATTTTCACTAAGTTCCTGGTTTTGGACTTTCGACTGTGCCGAAAACGCGACAAGCGCCATAGAGATTACAGTAAACGTCTTAATTTTCATGGATTCAAATATTTATATTACACTGCGAATATAAATATTTTTATTCAATAAATAATTAAAAGTATATTTGAATTTAATTTTTGCATTTGCCTGTTACACCTACCCCTCCTGCATTATCGGTCAAAATTTCCATTCCACTCCGGCCATAACAGTGGCGCGTGGCATTGGAAAACCGTAGTTGATCTGATATTTTGTGGCTGTCAGATTCTCTCCCTTTGCAAAAAGAGTCAACGGTTTATTGAATGGGATTGTATAGGCAACACGGGCATTGAGCAATGCATAGTTCTCAGTTGTCTGCTCGGTATAAACACCCCACACGCTCAACACATCTACTGAGAACTGCCAGTTGCCGGGTGTATAGCTTGCCTGTGCAAACAGTTTGTTCTTAGGGGCAGCTATGATGCGTGTATCAGTATGAAGATATGCGTAATTGGCTGTGAATATCCAATCTTCATTTAGATTGTAAGACGCATCAAACTCAAATCCTTTGTTGATGAATTTTCCTGTATTGACATTTTTCGGAGATCCGTCAATTCTTACAGTCTGTATAAGATTGTCTCCATTGATATAGTATAGGGCAAGTCCTATGTTCAATTTGCCGTCCATAAGCCACTGACGCAATTCAATCTCATAGTTGTTCATACACTCAGGTTGCAGCTCCGGATTACGGGGAGCATACATATATAGTTCTCTGATGTTTGGAGAGCGGAAGCCCTTGCCATAGTTGAATTTAACTCGGTTTGAAACCAACGGACGTAAGATAAAACCGGCCTGCGGAACCCATTCGTTGCCAAACTGATATGAATGTTCGAGGCGCACACCTGCATTAAGGCTCAGACGCTCACTCCAAAACGCCTGTTGCATCATGGCGTATCCGGCAATCTCATTGACGTGCTTGTCAACGATAGGAGATTCAGAACCATCGGATTTTTCACTGTTCCAAGCCTCGCCACCCCAGTGTTTGAAATCAATACCGACACTAAGATCATTACCATTCCACGGCTTTAAGGTCTGATAAGCCGTGATACCCATATTGAAATCCTTTGAATTGAAAAGGTAACTGCGCGGCTGACCATTGCTCAGGCCATCATCAATTTTGTGTTTGCCCCAATTGTAATAGGCTTGAATACCTCCGGAAGAAATGTAGTAGCTATTTTTGATGAATACTGAGGTTGTAGTACGGAACTGCTTTGCCCACATTTCAAGAGGCTGAGACAATTCTACCGAACCGGGATTGTCAGCCTTTGTTTCAGTAAACATTACGTTGGCTCCTGCCTCCCAATGCTTTGAAAATTCGTAAGAGAGCGAGGCAAATTGATTGGATAGCCAATAATCCATTCCCTTGCGGTTGCCATCGGTAGATTCATAACTTGCAGTAAGGAACACTCGCCACCCTCCATGTTTATATGCGGCTTTCGCTCCATATTTCATTGACCCGTAACTGCCTGCCATAGCTCTTAACGAGCCATAAAATCCCTCCTGTGAGGCTTGTTGGGTGATTAGATTTACAGAACCGCCCATTGCTCCCGAACCATACAACAGTGAAGCAGGCCCACTCACAACTTCTACCCGTTTAATGTCATTAGTGACGTAAGTATCAGGCAATGAATGTCCGAACACACCGGCCCATTGTGGCTGACCGTCAATCAGAAACAAAACTTTGTTTCCACCACCTACACCGCGTATGTTAACTGAACCTGCGGCACCGCCGCTAACCCCATAACCGGCCAGCCCACGCTCTGTAACGAACATTCCCGGCACATGATTTTGAAGGATAGGCAGCATATTTGTTTCAGCATTGTTTTCGATAGTTGTGGAATTTATAACTCTCACGTCAAGCGGCAACAAAGGTATCGGAGCCTTTGCCGATTTTTCAATCACTACAACTTCACCCAATACTCTTGTGGTATCGTCAGGTTCCGATGTTGTAGCAATAGCACCTGACACCGATACTATTGCGAGAGTTACGGTCAATATCTTCCTCATTGGCATTATTAAATTTTTACAGCAATTTCAGCGATTATCTTTTCTTTTGGTGTATTTCATATAATCCGGATACCTGCTTCATATATAACATCGTCAGCTACCTGATACGTCCCTAAAAAATAGCAATGTATTCATGTTATCTGCGAATTAAAAAGTTAATGACAAACCAGCCGCCGACAATCTGCAAAAGCATTCCGGGAACACCTATTCTGAAATCCTGCATCGCAGCATATAAGCTGTCTTTCAACAGCCACTCTCCGGCAGTACCTATAATCTGATAGCCTAACACGACTATCATCAGTTGCCAAAGGGCAGCTTTACGGAATTTAGTTGCAAACAATCCTGCGACAAATGCAAGTACTGTGGATTTCAATATAATTGCTGGCAGACCGCTAACCGCCGGCATACCGAATAGCAGACTATTGATGACCGGAGACGCGAGAGCTGTAAGAAGCCCCACTTTCCAACCATATTTATATGCTCCTACAAGAGTTAAGAAGTAGATTGGCAGCCAAGTCACTCCACCTTGCGGGATAAGGTGGAACAACTGCGGTATTATGATATTGCCTAAAATGAAAAGTGCGGCGACTCCGTATGTGCGGATTTCTGAATACCCGAGCGAGTATAGTTTTAATGATGATGTTTGCATTGGTTAATTTTTTATTGATCTAATGAATTGTGTTATAAGCGGCAGACACTCCTGAGCTGTGGCACATATAAGACATAGTGTTTCGACAGAGTAGATACCATCGCCTTTACGGTTTATGATATTGATTTCCCCCATGGAGTATTTTTATCAGGCCATCCATCATAGCGTGCCCTGTTTCAAATGTTCAACAAAATTGTCGATACAGTGCAGTTCTTTCGGAATGTCTATGCTCTGCGGACAATGTGGCGAGCACTGGTTGCAACCGATACAGTGGCTTGCCTGACGTAGTTTTGGCACACTGCGGTCATATCCAACGAGGAATGCCTGTCGTGCCTCTCGGTAATTTTCAGCCTGTTGGCTTTCCGGCACATTTCCTTGATTGACACATTTGTTATAGTGCAGCAGGATTGCCGGAATGTCAAGCCCGTATGGGCAAGGCATACAATATTTGCAATCATTGCATGGTATTGTGGGATACTGCATCATAAGGTCAGCCGTTGAATAGAGGAATTTCTCATCCTCATGTGAAATCGGCACAAGGGGACAGAACGAGCGGAGATTATCCTGAAGATGCTCCATAAATGTCATTCCACTCAACACTGTCAGCACCCCCGGCTTGCTCCCGGCAAAACGGAACGCCCATGAAGCCACGCTGCGCTCCGGTTCACGCTGTTTCAGACGGGCCACAATATTGTCAGGAACGCGTGAAAGACGACCGCCCAACAGCGGCTCCATGATGATTGCCGGGATTCCGCGTTTCTCCAGTTCACCATACAGATATTCAGCATCTGTATTCCTAGGATTTATCTCCTTGGCGTGGTGCCAGTCGAGATAATTGAGTTGAATCTGCACAAAATCCCACTTATATTTATCGTGGTTAGCAAGCAGTTCGTCAAACACGCTGATGTCGCCATGATAGGAGAAACCGAGGTTGCGTATTCTTTCAGCCTCACGTTCTTTCAGCAGAAAATCAAGCACCCCGTTGTCGATGTAACGGGCTTTGAACTCAGCCGGTCCGTCCGCTCCCATACCAATTCCGTGCAGGAGAAGATAGTCGATATAATCCACCTGCAATTCTTTGAAAGAGTTACGGTACATAGCCAACGATGCCTCGCGGCTCCATGTGGAGGGTGCGAAGTTCGACAACTTTGTAGCTATGAAATATTTGTCGCGGGGATGGCGGCTGAGTGCTATTCCGGTGGCGTGTTCAGATTGACCTTTGCAATATGCGGGGGATGTATCAAAATAGTTGACTCCGTGTTCCAATGCGTAATCCACCAAACGGTTTACCATATCCTGATCTATCGCATCATTTCCACCTTCACGGGCACTCCGTCCATCAATCGACGGAAGGCGCATCATGCCATAGCCCAAAATGGATACCTTCTCGCTTGTTTTGGGATTAGTGCGGTATGTCATCTTATCAGTAGGAATTTCCCCTTGAGCCGTCTGGTCGTCCAAAACCGGGTTCTGTCTGGAATTACAGCCAGTCAAGGCAGCCGCCGAAACAGCTGCGCTGCCGATACCGAAGCGTTTGAGAAATTCGCGTCGGTCAATATTCTTGGTATCTTTCATCGCTTCTGTATGTTTAGATTGTTCTATGATTTTCATGTCCTTCCACATAGATAGCACTGAATGGACGTGCCGGACAAAGATTTTCGCAAGCTCCGCAACCGATGCAGATTTCGGTATTCACCACAGGAATTTTCGGTGCATCCGCACCATTGGACGACTCCACCATCTGAATAGCTCCAACCGGGCAATGACGGGCACAGTTGCCACATTCCACACCATCGGTCAAAGGCACACAGTTGGCAGCCACCCAGACAGCGTGACCTATCTGGATTGAAGATTTTTCAGCGCGGTCAATCTTTATAATTGCACCGGTGGGACACACCTCAGAGCATTTTGTACATTCCGGTCGGCAATAACCGCGTTCGTATGATGAACGAGGTTGCATCAGTGTTGACAGTTTTTCCGATGGGCGGAGAACTCCATTCGGACAAGCAGCGACACAAAGCTGACAGGCAGTACAGTGGTCAGTAAGATGCTTTATACCGATAGCTCCGGGTGGTACTATGGGTGTCTTGCGGTCAGGAATTTTCTTGTCGGTTATAACCGCAAGTCCTCCGTCAACGGTCTTTTCTTGAGCATGGAGCACAGCCACTGTTCCTACGGCTACTGTTGTGGTAAGAAACACACGTCGGGAATTATCGGGTCCTTGAATATCTTCAATCCCTGATTCCTCTTTCCTAATTCCTAATTTATAAGATATTGCTCCATTGTGGCATTTGCCGATACAATCCATACAGGCAACACAGCGAGAATAGTCAATCCGGTGGTTCTTGCTGTCAATACACGCAGCCTTGCAGTTACGGGCACACAGACCGCAACCGTTGCATTTGGTCGTATCAATAACCGGTTTGAAAAGTGAATACTTTGAGAGAAAACCAAGCACAGTCCCAACCGGGCATATCGTGTTGCAATAGGTTCTGCCATTGCGCCACGCAAGGATTCCTACAATGATGAGAGTAGCTGCCGCTATGCCGAATGTAATCCAGCTTCTCACCCATACATCCATTGTATAGAAAGTATAGCTTTCATATTTCTCTGCCCATGCAGCCAACAGGTTGTTACACCATATCCATATTGGAGAAAACAGATTTTGGGCGATGCGACCGTATGCACTGTAAGGTGCCAGCAATGCCACACAAGAACCTACACCTAAGATAATGGCAAGCACCATAATTGCAAGCATTATATAGCGAAGTACATTCTTTGCATGGGAATAGGAATAGCGGTTCTTTTTGCTTTTCTTTCCGAGCCAGCCGAATATATCCTGCATTACACCCAACGGGCATATCACGGAACAATAGACTCTTCCCAAAAGTAGCGTCATTACTATCAATCCAATGATTACTCCTGCGTTTAAGGCCAGTATTGCGGGAAGGAATTGGATTTTTGTCATCCACTTGAACCATGTATGCGCCAGCCCGGTGAAATCAAGAAAAAGAAGCGTTATGCAGATGAAGAATATCACTGCAATCGTGATGCGGATTTTTCTTAACATAGTTATTTATCTTTGATAAGTTGCTGATTGATTTATATTCAAGTAGACGGTTTGTTTTTTGACCTTACGTCCGTGAGATTTTCCGGATATCTCTTGCCGGATTTCCTGCAACGATCGTGTCAGGCTCAACATCTTTTGTCACAACACTTCCGGCTCCAACCACTGCATTTTCACCAACTGTCACGCCTGGTAATATCGTTGAGCCAGCTCCAATCCATGCACGGCGACAAATCCTGACAGGCTTGCATGTGATGATCCACCGATTGTCAAGGTCATGGTTGTTTGAAATCAGTTGAACATTGGCGGCAATCATCGCTTCATCTTCAATGGTTATTCCTCCGGCCGACATCATCAGGCAACCGGGCATGATAACCACGTTTTTCCCGATTCTCACTTTGTTGAATCTGACTCCGCTCAATGGAGTTGAAATGCGGCTACCTTCTCCCATATCAGGAAACAGTTCCTTTACCAATGCGTCAAATTCATCTGTTGCGGGCATTGTGTGGTTTAGTCGGAAAAGCGTCTGCATCTGCCGTTTTGCCAACGCTGTCTCTTCTGCCGACGGGTGTGCGCAATCTATCCTTATTTCTTCCATATTACAAGTATTGTTCTATTTCACTGTCGCTCCGACAAATCCGATACAGAATCTTTCAAGGCCGGGCGGAATGTACGGTTGTGCATCTCGACATAACTGCGGCTCAGGCTGTCGATCCAGTCAAGACTTCTTTATTCATGAGAATCTTATTTTGGATGATACAAAATTAGCACATTATCAAGCAAATATCATAACCATAATTACAGATTAACAAACCAATATTTCGGATTAAACTATGCATGTTTGGTTCAAGATGTATTTATGGATAAATTTGCAGTCAGAAACAACAAGTATCGTATGAACGAGATAATCAAACTTGAAAACGTACATGATTACAATAAAATACTTGGCACGGAAACCCTGCACCCGCTTGTAAGTGTCCTCGACATGGCTACACTGAAATCCATTCCTCATTGTAGAAAGGAATTTGGCTTCTACTGTGTATTCTTCAAGGAACTCGATTGCGGCACAATTTTATATGGACGCAGCAAATATGACTATCAGGAAGGCACGATGTTGTTCATCTCTCCCGGACAAATTGCCGGTGTGGATGATGGCGGAGAAACGCCCGATCCCAAAGGATGGATACTGATGTTCCACCCCGACCTGCTATATGGCACACCGTTGGCCCGCCGCATGAAAGATTATTCATTCTTTTCCTATTCAAGCAACGAGGCTCTGCACATGTCGGAACGTGAAAAACAGATAATTCTGAATTGTTTTCATGAAATACGTGAGGAACTGGAACATGCCATAGACAAACATACCAAGCAGATTGTCGCATCTAATATCGAGACAATGCTCAATCATTGTGTGCGTTTCTACGAAAGGCAATTCGTGACACGTGAGATTACAAACAACACCGTACTTGATAAATTTGAGGATATTCTGACAAACTATTTCAATTCAGAATTACCAAAAACAGAAGGGTTACCGACTGTTCAATATTGCGCTGATAAGGTTTGTCTCTCACCTAACTACTTCGGAGATCTTATCAAGAAGGAAACAGGAAAGACGGCTTACGAACATATACAATTGGCAGTTATCAACCAGGTAAAGGAGTTATTGACCGAAACCGACAAGACCATCAGTGAGATAGCCTACGACCTCGGCTTCAACTATCCTCATCATCTAAGCCGCTCATTCAAGAAGATTGTCGGAATGACACCCGGAGAATTCCGTCTGAAAGCGGTATAAGCACCAAAATCGACCAAACATCAGCACATAATAGCCTATCGTTAACATTTCTTGTGAGGCTGGCTTTTATAACTACGACAAATCATATTACTCTGTTCCTCCCCCCAAAGCGTGATAGAGAGATATGATCGCCTGTATTGCATCATACCTGTCGGCGGCTTCTGTTAATTCGGCTTCAAGCAGCCTTTGCTGTGCTGTAAGGACCTCGAGATAATTAGTGTTTGTATTACGCATAAGCAGGCGGGTGTTATGCACCGCTCCTTTCAACGCTACAATCTGTTTTTTATCAAGGGCAAGCCTGTTGCGTGCTGTCTGCCAAGATGTAAGTGCATCATTAACTTCCATCCCGGCATCAAGCAATTTTTGTTGGAAATTAAGAGATGCTATTTCATATTCAGCCTTCGCTATTTTCAAGTTGGCATCATTTGTTCCACGATTGAATATCGGTGCCGATATTGATCCAAGCAGATTGGCAATCCATGTCGAGGGATTTACACTGCCCGATGATGTAACCCACCCGGCACTTCCAGTCAACGTAAGCGATGGATAAAAAGCCGCTTTCATGACATTAACATCGTAAAAGCATTTTTGCAGTTGATAGACAGCTTCCTTGACATCCGGTCGATTGGACAAAAGGTTGACGGGAATACCTTCTGACAGAGAATCAGGAAAGTTCTGATTCGCAAATTTGCCGCGTGCCATATTGGCTACAGGGTCCAACAGCAATGATCTGATTGCATTTTCCTGTGCTGAGATCTGCTGACGCAGTGTAATGGCAGAGTTTTCCACCTTCATACGGTTTGCCCTTGCCTGAAGCACGGCAGCCTCATTTGTACGTCCCGCACGTTTAAGGGCCTGTAGCACCCGTATATTCTCATCCCAAGTCTTTAATGTCCGCTCACTGATGCCCAGTTGCTCATCAAGCATAAGGAGTGTGTAATATCCGTTGGCTACCGCGGAAATTAAGGACGTCCGCACTGCCTGACGATATGCGTCGGAAGCATAATAAGCGGCTTCCGCACCCTTCTTCAGATTATGCTGTTTGCCAAATATGTCAATTTCCCAAGATGCGGCAGGTGCAATCTGAAAACGGTCAGATGAATTATTACCAACCGCCCCATCTACGTTGACGCCTACCGATGGAAGAAAAGCAAGACGCGAGGCTTTCAATGTAGCTGCGGCTTGTTCCACCTTGTATTGTGCTATACACAAATCGGTATTGCGGCATAGAGCCGTATCAATCCAATCGACAAGGTACTGATCTGTGAACAGTTCTTTCCAAGACATTTCTGCAATATGCGGTGTGATTGTGTCCACGACACAGATTTCTTCTACGTCATATTTTATATTGGCTCGGTCCCATTTGCTGTATAATCCACATCCACTCAGGCACGAGACGGAAAATAGCAGCAGAATATATTCTATTGTTCTCATCATTTCTTTCTTTTGGGCATTACTTTTTCTTCAATAGTCTGGAATACAATAAACAAAACAGGCACGATAAAGAGCAACGCCACTGTGCCCACAAGCATACCGCCTGCTGTTCCAACGCCGATTGATATATTGCCGTTCGCGCCTACTCCGGTAGAGAAAGCAAGTGGTATCATACCGAATATCATTGAAAGAGATGTCATAAGGATAGGACGCAGACGTGCCCGTGCCGCATATGTCACAGCCTGAATTATTGTCATGCCGCTGCGACGACGTTCAGAGGCGTATTCCGTCATAAGGATTGCTGTTTTCGCAAGAAGTCCTATTAACATAAGCAATCCGATCTGAAGATAGATATTGTTTTCAAGTCCGAACATACGGGCAAACAGGAAACTTCCTGCGAGTCCGAACGGGACTGACAGCATTACCGCTAACGGAATGAACAGACTTTCGTAAAGGGCACACAGTATCAGATAGATGAAAACTACGCACACTATGAATATGAATACAGTCGAGCTTGATGACGAAGCTTCTTCACGGCTCATGCCGCCGAATTCATAACTATATCCGGCAGGCAGATTCTCAGCACATACTTCGCGTACAGCCTCGATAGCTTCACCTGAGCTATACCCGGTAGCCGGGGTGCCGTTGACTTGAATGGACGAGAACAGATTGAAGCGTGACAATGATTGCGCTCCATACACTCGTGTAAGGGTCAGATACTGACTGATTGGTGTCATTTCTCCGGAATTATTTCTTACGAATATGTTTGACAAAGCCTTTGTGTCAAGACGGAATTCGGGAGAAGCCTGCACCATGACCCTGTATAATTTCGAAAAACGGTTGATATTGGAAGCATATGCACCTCCGACATATCCCGACAGAGCATCAAGCACATCGGCAGGCTGCACTCCGTGACGCAGTGCAGTGGCGGCATCAACCTCCACAAGATACTGTGGATATTTTGTATCGAATGATGTTGTGGCGCGAGCTATTTCAGGCCGTTTGCCCAATTCAGCTATGACTCGGTATGTAATCTGTTGCAGATCTTCAATCTTGCCACCTTTCTGGTCCTGAACATGGATTTCAAAACCATTGCTAACACCATATCCCGGTATCATACCGCTGGTAAATACTATTATTCTTGCCCCGGTTATATCGGATGTACGCCTGTAAATCTCATCTATTACTGAATTTATATCATCGCCATCACCTTCACGCTCTTTCCAGTCTTTCAACCTGATATTGAACATACCGCTTGACGATCCTATGCCACTCATCATTCCCATTCCTGCGGTTTTTGAATATACCTTTATCTGCGGAATGTCAGATATGCAACGGTCAATCTCATCCATTATACTCATGGTTTTATCAAGATTTGTTCCTGCCGGAGTAAGCACATCAATATTGATTGAACCCATATCTTCCTGCGGAACAAGACCGGTTTTGGTCGTCTGCATCATATAATAGAGGCTTCCACAAGCTGCTATGAGCAGTATCGCTGTAAACCACTTGCGCGAAATCATAAATTTAACCCCAGAAGTGTAACGGTTGACCAACTTGTTGAAAGCGGTGTCAAATGCTATGTGGAAACGTGCAGAGAAACTCTTCTTGCCACCGTCACCAACTTCATGCGGTGTCATAATCAAAGCACACAATGCCGGACTTAGCGTCATGGCGTTCAACAAAGATATGCCCACTGCCACAGCCATAGTAAGGCCGAACTGCATATAGAATGTTCCGGTTGTCCCACCCATGAAGCTGACCGGAATGAATACAGCCATAAAGACCACCGTAGTGGTAAGCAGAGCAGCTGTAATACCACTCATACCCTCAACAGTAGCCTGATAGGATGATTTTACCCCTTCATCAAACTTTGCCTGCACAGCCTCCACGACAACAATGGCGTCATCGACCACCGTGCCTATCACAAGCACAAGTGCGAAAAGTGTTATAAGGTTAAGACTGAACCCGGCGACCTGAAGAAATATGAACGTACCTATAAGCGACACTATTATAGACAATGTCGGTATAATTGTAGCACGGAAACTCTGGAGAAATACATAGACCACAAGTACGACCAGAAGAATTGCCTCTATAAGAGTCTGTATCACTTTGTGTATTGAAGCATCAAGGAAATCTTTTGAACTCATAATATCCACAAGTTCCATACCTTTAGGCAAAGACCGACGTATATTTTCAACCTCCTTGTCAATAGCCACGATTATCTCATTGGCATTTGAGCCTGATGTCTGTGAAATCATGCAGGTGGTTCCCGGTTTTCCGTTGACCGTACCTATATATTCGTATGTCCTCGATCCAAGCTCAATGGTGGCGACATCCTTTAACTTGAGAATAGAGCCGTCAGGTTCAGCACGGATTACAAGATTCTCAAAGTCGCTTTCATTTTCATAACGGCCACGGTACTTCAGGGTGTAGCGGAATGTATTGTCTGATTCAGCGCCGAGTGTTCCGGTTGGAGATTCAAGATTCTGACCATCCAGAACTTTCCGTATATCGGCCGGGACCAGTTTGTACTGAGCCATTTTTCCTGGATTAAGCCAAATTCGCAATGAATAGTCAGCCCCTCTTATATCTACTTCACCGACTCCCGCCACGCGTGATAAGCGTGGTTCTATATTGATTTTCATATAATTTGTCAGGAACTTCCGGTCAAATGTGCCATCAGGACTATACAATGCAAGAGTCTTGATGCGCGAAGTCTGGCGTTTTCTTACATTGACACCGCTTTTGGTTACCTCGGCCGGCAAAAGGCCCTGTGCCGATGCCAGGCGGTTCTGAACATTTACCATCGCCATATCACCGTCAGTCCCCTGACGGAAATATACCTGTATATTGGCAGAGCCTGTATTAGTCGCCGATGATACCATATAAAGCATATCCTCAACACCGTTGATCGCTTCCTCTATCGGAACTATAACACTTTTCTGTACCGTTTCAGCATTTGCTCCGGCATAGTTTGCCGATACACTCACTGTTGGGGGCGCTATTTCCGGAAATTGCTCAACAGGCAATCCGGCAAGACATATCAAACCCAACAGAACTATCGCTATTGAAATAACGCATGACAATATCGGTCGGTCAATAAATGTCTTGATTGTCATTCTTTTTCTGATTTAGCATTGATAACTGTCCCCTCTTTAATAAGGCCGGCGCCCTCCGACACTATGACATCTCCTTTTTCAAGTCCTCCGGTAACTACATATTCCTTGCCATTGCTTTGGGGAAGCACAGTTATTTCAGAAGATGTAGCCTTGCCGTCAATAACCTTATAGACAAATTTCTTATCCTGCAATTCGTATGTAGCACTCTGAGGAATGACAATGCAGGAGTCATAATTCTGAGGAATTATCACAGTGCCTGTGCCACCATCGCGCAGCAATCTGTCGGGATTGGGAAACACGGCTCGAAAGCTGACAGCACCTGTGGAGTTGTTGATTGTACCGCTTACGGCATCAATATGTCCTTTGAGCGGATATATCTCGCCATTGCTCATCCTGAACTCCACTTCGGGCATTTCATCAAGAGCCTTTTTAAGAGACCCGTATTGTTGCACCATGTTTAGCATCTGGTTTTCTGCCATAGAAAAATAGGTGTATATATCACCATCATCGCTCACTGTGACAAGCGGAGTGGCTATGCCGGAACCTACCAACGCTCCCACACGGTAGGGAATCATGCTTGCCACACCGTTAACCGGCGATTTTACATTTGTATATGAAAGGTTGGTTGCGGCTTTTTCCAATTCGGCATTGGCGAGTTTCAACTTAGCCTTGGCCTCCGCCAATTCATTTTTTGCGGTGTTAAGTTCAAAATCAGATATTACTTTCTCATGATATAACTCTGTATTACTGTCCAATACAAGTTGTGCCGTTGAAACAGCTGCCTCAGCACTGTTGACATTTGCCTGCGCTATGTCGTAGGCTGCTTGAAACTGGGCCGGCTCAATTTCGAAAAGCACCTGCCCTTTTCTTACCGTAGCTCCTTCACTGATACAGATACGCGTCAACATACCGTCAACCTGTGGACGAATCTCAACAGTCTGGCGACCTGTTACAGAAGCAGCAAAGTCGCTCATCAGAGTGCGGTTGGTAAGTTCAACTGTTTGCACCGGATACGCGGCAGATTTCTTCTCTTCCGTTTTATTATCGGCACATGATGTGGTAATTAACACCATCAGGACAATGGCTAAAGGGTAGCTTAATCTCATCGCAATTGGGCTTTTTACAGCAAAAATACCCCTTGTATGCATCTGTTCAAAAAAATTGTTTATCAACTACCAAATGTGTTGACCAACGACAAAACAACCTTTTGACACGCCCGATTAAAAGCAGTAACTTTGTAACCATGAATGTAAAGAAAATAACATTATGGATAGACCTGTTTTTTTGCTGTGTCTTTTTACCTTTGATTATTACGCTTGTACCTGTCGAGAAGTGGATTGACAAGTACACCTCATTTGTAGTGACACTCATCGTATTCCTTTATGGCGTATATTTCCTGATACGAACTGTTAATATTCCACAACTTGTGATGCGTTGGAAATATTTTCAAGTTACGGGAGTGATCACTTTGATTTTAACCGCGACATTCGCACTCTCACAATTTCCATATCCCGACAATATCGAACCGGTTACATCGCTGCACCTTAATCTCCACAAGCATCTAAGAGCACAGACAGTATGGTTCATGTCACTCGTGGTATGCGGATACAGTCTGTCAATTTCGCTACTCCTTGAACTTGTAAGGCAGATAATCGTGAAAAAGGATATCGAATCTCAACGCGATAAGGCACAACTGGCATTGTATAAAGCACAGATAAATCCACATTTTATGTTCAACACATTGAACACCCTGTATGGGCTTACTGTCAGTAAATCGGATAACGCCGAAGATGCGTTTATAAAATTCATCGAGATTCTGAAATATACTTATACTCAGGTTGATGCTGATATGATTCCGGTTTCAGACGAGATTAAATATATCAATGACTATATCGAGCTCCAGCGGTTGCGCCTCAACAGTCACACTGTTGTAAAATGGGATTATTCCATTGACAATGATATGACATTGATTCCCTCGATGCTTTTGATAACATTTGTTGAGAACGCTTTCAAATATGGAAGTTCTTCAACCCGTGATTGCCTGATTGACATATATGTAAGTCTTGATAAGGGAATCCTGTTGTTCAAGGTCACCAACAATATAATGATTGAATCTGGAAACGATGATATATCGGTAGGACTTAACAATTGCCAAGCCCGTCTTGCCCTTACATATCCCGACAGACATTCACTGATTATCAGAAAAAAAGATGGTGTTTATTGTGTTTCTTTAAAGATTGAATTGTGATGGAACGAAGAATAGCATGTATAGCCATTGATGATGAACCTATAGCATTGTCAATCATAACACAATTTTGCAAAAGATTGGGAAATATCGACCTTGAAACCTATTCCGATCCACAGGAAGGACTGGATGCGATAATGGCTGAAAATCCCGATATTGTATTGCTTGACATTGAGATGAAAGATATAAACGGTTTGAGCATTGCAAAGAAGATAGGAGACAAGACTGTTTTTATATTCACAACCGCTTATCTGAAATATGCCCTTGACGGATTTGACCTTGATGCCGTGGATTTTCTCCACAAACCGTTTTCCTTTGACCGTTTCCGCACAGCTATGGAAAAAGCGGAGAGACGAATGGAATACAGGGAGAGTATCGGCGCGAAAAATTACACTATCATTGTCAAACAGGAATATGCCAATGTTTCGATCCGCGTCAATGACATTGAATATATAGAGGCAATGGAAAATTATGCTAAAATATACCTTCAATCAGGAAACTGCATAGTATCTCATAACTCAATGAAAAACGTCATGTCGCTCCTGCCTCCGGCCAACTTCATACGTATACACCGCTCTTACATCATACCAGTCACTAAAATAGCCAGCTTCAACAAGCAATCACTGAAATTACATTCCGGAACCACATTTCCGGTAGGCCGGCAATATGTAGCCTATCTATTGAAACGATTGTCTGCAAAATAATATCTTTGCATCAGAAATTCCTTGCCATTCCATCCGATAATGGAATTATCATCGCCAACAGCTATTTTGTAGAGAGGCATCGGCACATTGAACAACCTGTCAACTATATTGCCG